>JBCCIA010000192.1:0-10469 GCA_039028475.1 Spirochaetota bacterium
ATAGATCATTTATTTTGAAGACATTCTCATTCTTACGCAGACATAAATTTGTATCAGCTTTTCTGATCTTTTTCATACTAGCGATTCCTGCATTTTACTTTTATATCCAATCCTTTGCTAGTTATGAAAGGGAAGTTGCCTTTTCCCTTATCACCGGGATTGGAGTCAGGAAGGTACAAAAGGAAGTGGATCGTTTAGAGGATAAGGCGATTCATAAAAAGAAATTTAGCAAGTCTGAAAAACTTTTCTTGAAAGCTATCTATTCTGTTTTGTACAAATGTGGCCAGCACAGTTATATATTCCGTCAGACCGGGTATTTGATGGAAAGGTACCTACAAGCTTCTGGAAAAGACTTTGTATTAAAGAAAAGGATTTTTGTGAATAACAAGAATGTAATCGAACAGATAGATAAGTTAAAGAAAAAGTTGGTGTCTGATGCTCGCAACAAATCCTTACAGAAGGAGTATCGCTCCAAAACCTTTTATATGCCTCACCGTTCTAGCTTAGACTCCATCTATGGGTTGTACTATGGCTTCGTGAAGGGAAAAGTTCTAAAATTTTCTAAGGCCTCTGTAACTATAAAATGGCGTGCCGAAGTTCCCTGGCATTGGCCATCTTATGATAGCTTGTATCGCAAATATGGCAAATACCATGTAGAAACGGTGCCGATTCCTTCTCTTACTATATTCTTGGGAAATTATCTTTTATTAGACAATGGTCTGGGAGAATACTTGGTTCCATTAGGGATTGCCGTTCCTTTCTCGGCTTACTCCGAATGGCAAGAGAGGATTGACCTCTCTAAAAGTTACTGAAGCAATTCTCTTTTTTTACTTAGAAACTCTTCTTCTGTTAAAACTCCTGCATCCTTTAGTTGCCCAAGCTTCTCTAAAAGATTAAGCTTTTCTTGCGAAAGAGATGAGGTTTGGCTAGGCTGATTTTGGTAATAGTTTTGATTTGTTTGTGGTTGAGGCTGCGGATTCGCAAAGTTTGTATTTGCAGAGGGTATGCCTTGGCCGGAAACGATTGGTAAACTTGATACAGAAATGGTTCCGTACTGACTGGAAAATGTTAGGTTGGTATCTCCCCCTTGTTGTTGGCTTACCCCTCCTATATTGTGATCCAATGTATTGTACACGGTTATATTTCCTCCTCCTGTATCGATTGCCAGTCTACATGTAGATGGGAATACAGCATATCGTATATTGTTCTGTGCTCCCGTACTCGATGGGTTTCCTAGGCCATTAGGCCACCAATTGCTACTTGTGTATGTTCCTGTGGGGATTGGTGGAAACATTTGATTGTTGGCGAGTGCATTTGACAATTCATTGCAGAGGTTATCTACAGTCATTTTTAGCCCATGATTAAAAAGATCCCCTACCATTGTCATTCCGCCGCGCATCCATTGGCCGGAGCCTCCCAACTCAGGACTGTTGAATTGGGCCATGCTGCCCCCTCCATTATTTACAGCAATTAGCATATGAAGAGCCGCATCAAAACTAATATTGTATCGATAAGAAATATCATTGAGGATATTGTTTCCTACTTGGGTTAAATTCTGCATACCGCTAATCAAAAATTATGCTTTAGAATGTCAACGGATAAAAAGTTAATTTTTGAGTTACTTCTACTCTGAATTGTATTTTTGTATAAGAACCTGTCCTAAAACAAAACTACAGGCTCTTGCTGCTTACTTTTTCCGTAGGATTAGACAGATTTTAGGACGCGCTGTAAAAAAGGTTTGCAGAAAAATCCTTGTATATCTAGTTTTAGTAAATAGCAGTTTCATGAGATTTTTTCTAAGCCTACTTATTTTTCTTTGCTGCCAATGTACTGGTATCAATCTACGCACATCTGCAATTCCCCATTCCCCAAACACACACCCGTTTCCTGAATATGCAGAACCAGACCTGTTGTACCGAGGTGGTTATCTCTACCATACTGCTTCCAACATTATTTTTTCTGGGCCAGCCAGGATAGAACGAAAGGGCAGGGCCTGTTCGCATTCTTTTTTATACCTCCTTGCCTTGGGAGATTCTAGGATTGATTCTGCAAAAGTCAATGGGGGAATCAGCGAACCAGCATTGATTGAGCAGGAAATCGTAGCGTTCCTCGGTTTTTTTTACCATAGACATTGTACGATTGTTTTGGGAGAGTCCTTTTGAAGAAAAACGTAATGATTTGCTTTCTTTGTATTATGACTTTTATGTCCTGTGCTTCCGGTCCGGTCGGTGGTCTTCTTTTTTCCTACAATGAATTTGCGGGAGAACAAAATCCTGATACATCTATTCCTCCTACTGTACAATTCCAAGGTTGCCAATATTCTATTTTGGGTATATTTTCTTATGGTGATTCGAGTGCGGGGGCAGCAGCTATGGACAATGGAATCCGTAGAATTGCTTCTATAGATTATAGTGTCATCTCCATTTTGACATTTGCCTTTGTTCGAAATTGTACCATTGTGCGAGGAGCGACTTATTAGATGCGTATATTGTTGTTTGTTATTTGTTTTTCCTTACAAAACTGTATAACGACCTTAGCACCAGGGGTTTTATTCAATAGCACTGCCGAGCATGTCAATAGTACTGGGCATACATCCTATCTAGGACCAGGTAGGTTGCTAGAAACAGTCGAAAACTGTAGGTATAGTTCTATTCTTGTGCAACCATTCTATTATGGCAATAGTTCTAATCTGGAAACGATTCTAAGAGGTTCTAAAATTAAGCGAATTGGTGTCATAGACTATTCTTCCTTTAGTATCTTTGGTCCTTTATTTTATAAAAGTTGTATTATTATACGTGGAGATCGCAAATAAACCGATATGAATTTTAAAAAATCTACAATCATTCTTCTATGTCTCATTTTTCCTAGTTTCCTTTTTGCTGATATCATTCGTTTGAAAAATGGCAGGGTGTTTTACGGGACGGTAAAAAAACAATCCAGCGATTTAGTAACTATTAAATTGAACAAAAAAGTCAATGGTAAAGATACAGTAAGAATTTGGAAAAAAGATATAATTTCTTTGGTATATGTCGACCCTAAAAAGTCAAAGCGCAGAAGACGCAAACGTAGAACAAGTAGACGTACAAACTCAACTCGCAACAAAACCAGGCAAAAATCTCAGGCTTCCCTTCGAAACCAAAATAATAGTACTGCAGCTAGAACTTCCGATCGCTACGAAAAGGTGACTGAGAAAATCACAGTAGATAAAGAGCTAACGAACGATGTTATGGAGAAGTTTAGTGAAGCTGATAAGCGCAGAGAAAAGGCAACTCTCGCAGAGATTGATGTATTGAAAGAAGAGTTAGAGTATCTCAAAGCAGAAAGAGAGCGGCTCAAACGTTCTGATGATGAAAATGATAAGTTTCGTAAAATGATGGATAAAAGAATGTCTGGCTTGGAAATTCGCATTCGAAGATTGGAGAAATATTTGGGTATGGATGAATCCATGGTGGAATACTATCAGAGGAAACGTTCTCCTTGGGATATTGTTAAACGCTCTGCAATATTTCCTGGTTGGGGGCATCGTTATGCGCGTGAGGAGTATACTGGAAATACCTATTCGACGTTATTTATCTCTTTTCTGGTTTTCGGATATTTTATTGACTACCAAGCAAACGTTGGCAAGCAAACCGTACAGAATGCCTTTGAAACAAAAATTGTTTCGCAGGCTTTGCAGTTGGAAGCTGTTGGTTTTACGGGAAGCCTTTCGAATTCTGTTCTGTATTCTACTTATGGGAATTACACAAATGGTATTGATACTGTGAATACGCAAAAGCAATTGGCTTCTAATTTTTTCACAGCAGCAGCGGTTCTTTACGGAATCCAACTGGTACACGCGTATTTTACTGGTGTGGAATGGGCAAAGTCAAAACCAAGAGATTATTCCAATGAAGAGCTTATGCGTCCCGTTGGTTGGGATATGAACATTCGACCGCAAAACAATCCTTATTCTGATAAGAAGACAGGGACAGAGTATGCACTTAGTTATACCATGCGGTATTGAGTTTATTTGGAGAATATTTTTACAGAAAAGAAGTGTTGTTCATTTTTTGTGAATTCGGGTGTTGGGTTGCCATTTTCTATAAGTAACTTTTGTGCTCTTTTGATTCCAACATTGAATTTGTTTACATATCCCAAGTTTTTAACAACAGAAGCTAATTCTGGATTTCGATAAGCATTTATATTCGGAAAGTTTTCTGGTCGTGCTTCTCCGTATAAACCACCGGGGTTGGTTATTTCGATGCGATCATCAAACTGGTAGAATTTTATAGGGGTATTGGATTGATAATCTCGATGAATGATAGCATTTAACAACAGTTCTCTTATAGCCCAGCTAGGATAATTGGAAATAGTTTCTTCTCGCAATGTACTCACACGTGATAAGCCTTTTTTGATAATTTGGTATTTTATAAAATTATCTAAATTATTTAATTTGTTGATCATATCTCCCGAAAACTCTTCCGCAAAGTCTATTTCATCTGTAACTTCTAATCCATTGAACTTAACAAATTGAATGTATGCACCTGGAAGAAAGTAACGGGGGTTTTTATTAAAAAGTAGTACCCCTACATGTGTGGGAGTGTCAGCTTTCAAATCATAAAACTTCAAAGATGCCAATTGGAGTTTTAAATCACGGTGATTGGCTTCTAAAGTTTCTTGATCTATTGCTGTAGGTAAATAAGATAGTTTAAAAAGCTCTTCGCTGATAGACTCTAATGAACTATCATGGCATGGTTCTGTTTCAAAGTTTCTCGCAAAGGAAGAGCGTTTTTCAGAAAGAATTTTTTCTTCACTTTCATTTGCCACAGCCTTTCTTGGTCCATTTCTGATCCAAACTTTTCCTTTATATCTAACTGGCGGTTGGGTATGAGGAGATACTTCTACGATAGCAACTTCACCATCATCAAAAACAAATTTTTCTACTGAAATTGCAGGAGGAGGAATAATGTTTCCGTCGCTTCGAATGGCTGCTAAATTTAATAATAGCTTATCAGTTACATGTAAGCTATTTCGATTTCCTCGGTCATCAACACCAATAATTAAGTATCCTTTTTGGCGATAATTGGGAAAATCATTGGCAAAAGCACAGATAGCTTGACCAAACTTATCTGTATCTTTTGTTGAAATGGTTCTTTCGACTCTCGCAGATTCTAGGTCTAGTAGTAATTTTTGTAGTTCTTCTCGCGAAATCATGAATATTATATTTGTCATGATTTTTCAGATAAGTTTGCGTGAGTCAAGAATAATAAACCAATATGAGTAGATATTCTCTTTGTATTCAAAAAAGACTCTTTTCAAAAAAAAGGCTAATTTCACGCTGTCCTTAGATATAGGTTATAAAAAAAAGTAAAATAATTCAGAGAACTTGTATCTAAGTAGTAGAGGAGAACATATGAATTTCAAAAAATTAGCATTTATTATATCACTTGGAGCACTTTTTTCCTTACAACTCAATGCTCAATTTACTTTAGATGACCTTAAGGATTGGAATAAGAAAAAATCAGAAAAGAAGAAAAAGAATAATGGCATTGGTTCTCTTATGGATAAATACAACCAATACAAGGGTGCTACTACAAAAAATGAAGTGAGTAGAGCATTCTTTACTGGTGGCACAAAGATTGGGGTTGCGCAAGCAGTTTTAGAGCTTCAAAAAGATCCTGATCCGGCTGCAAAGCGAATTCTTCTTGTACAAGGAGGATTAGATGGCCAGTACACTGTTTTCCAAGGGGATAAACAATACGCTATCTACCGCTTCAAAAACCTCCCTCCCAATGGCAATTTTGTCCAATTCGCAGTAACAAAAGAGGCCCAAAAAGAGTTGAAACAGCAGTACAAAAAAGGGACAAAGTTGGAAAAAGGTTATTATGAGATTGCCGAGAAAAAGAGTTTTTTCCGCATGACACTTACTGAAGAACCTATTTTAGTATTAAAAAAAGTATATTTAAAGCTTTTTTAAAAACATTTTTTAGCACTCAGTGTCTAATTTATCGTATGGGGACGACTTTGGCTTCGACTGTTGAAGCAGAAGTATAGTTTGCAGCAGAGGTGAGAGGCCTGCTTAAAAACTTTCAAGCATTATAGATGCAAACAATGAATTAGCTTTAGCAGCTTAATATAGCTGCTATGTGAAGCACTGCAATATCTCTTGAGCCGTGTGGAGCAACAACTTTATAGAGGTCTCTTTTTGGCGGTTGTTCGTTTAGAAAAAGAGAGTATTTAAAACGAAATCGGAGTTAGTCACCTTGCCTATTGGTTAAGCAACTCTTAAGCCCTAAAGAATAGGATAAGCTTGTAGAGGCTATATTTTTAGCTCATTAGGACGCGGGTTCGACTCCCGCCGTCTCCACCATTTCCTTTTTACCCACTGCCAACTCATCAATAGTAAATAAGCAATGCTAAATCCTTTAGCAATAAAAAAGATGTTTTTATGATTAGAAAGATAAAAGAGGAAGAACAAAAGGATCTGCTTGCTATTGCCCATAAAACGGGTATTTTTCCTGAAGGAGAAGTAGAAGAGCTTTTAGGAAGTACTTTATCTGGATATTTCTCAGGAGAATTAGAGGAACGGCACCATATACTTGCTATAGAAGATGAGGTAAGCCGGAAAGCTGTAGGTTGGAGTTATTTCGCACCTTCTTTTCATGCGGAAGGAGTATGGGACATCTGGTGGATAGGAATTGACTCTTCTGTACAGCAAAAAGGCTATGGTTCTAAGTTGCTATTGCATATTGAAAAAATGCTAAAAGAACAAGCGGTAAGACTTATTATCATTGAAACTAGCTCTATGGAAACACTCGCCAAGGCACGAAAATTTTATCCAAAGTTAGGCTACCAGCAGTGTGGAATAATTCCAAATTTTTATGCTGTGGGAGATGATAAAGTTATCTTTGCAAAAAATATCTGATTTTCCTTTTTTTTATCCATTTGTCCCTTCTTTCAAACCATTCATCCCACCTTTCTTGCCTCCTGACACGAAAGGTGCTATAGTATGCGTATAAGGAAAACGGAATAAGGAATTGGATATGAAAAAATTAGGGTTTTTATTTTTAGCTATCAGTCTTTTTAGCGGTGAGCTTTTCGCAACCACTTACAAGTTATTTGTGCATGGCCGTTCCAGCACCAACCACTGCGATGCTATCACAAGCAGCTTCAATAGTATCAACTACGACAAAGGTGGATACTGGGGTGGTGATACGGATGGTGTTGCAAATGCTCGTTATGTGGGTTTCGATGGAACACAAAACGGTGGAGCTTACAGCTGGAATAACTGTGGGGCACAACGACAATTGCACGATGCAATGCAAAAGTTCTGTACTGGTTCTAACAACTGTGAAATCTACACCCACTCTACTGGTGGTTTGGTTGTAGCAGCTTACTTTGGCTTGAACAATCCTTCTGGGTTGAACATTACAAGAATCCAACTTCTTGCAAATGCTTCTGGCGGTTCTGAATTAGCGGACTTCTCTTCCAGCTATCTCGGTTGGTTAGGTTTTGACTCTACTGGTGGTGAGTTGGACCAATCAGTGAGCACAAACGGAGCAAGAAATGGTTTCAACCACAACCAATCTGGTGGTCGTGTACTCTACACTACTTCTGGGGAAGGAAGTGATTACCTTTACGCTACAAGCCCTCTTCTTCCTGGTTACGACGATGGAGTTTTAGCGAACCACACTCTTTGCAATGTGAACACTGTAACTTCCATTGATACTGCTTGCCCAAGAGGAAATGGCAAAATTACTGAGTCTTATTCTTGTGGCTGGTTTTGGAGAAATACTTGCTACGAAGATAACTACAGATGGACTCCATACTACACAGTTTACGCTGGTGGACGTAACGAGTCTCACAGTACTGCAAAAGACGATTACACTAAAAGATAAGTCGAAACAAACAGTAGGAAACAGCAAAGGCTATCCAGGTTGGGTAGCCTTTTTTTATTTTAGGGAAAGGAATATTCTTTGGTGATTGATGGGTTAAGTGTTATCGGCTGTTCTTTTTTTTGAGTAGGTGAATTCTTTGCCATTTGTAAAAGAAGCGTTTCAGCTTTTCTTCAGGAATTTCAGTGATTTCTACAATTAAAGCCAATTCACAGCCTTTTTGCTGCATTTTAAGAGCTGTCTGCAAATCTCTTTTGCGTCGTTCGCGTTTTTCTGTTAATTTTTGGATTTTTACTCTTTCTCTACGAGCTTCCTCTACACTAATCCATCCCAATTCTCGTGCTCTTTCTTCAATCGCTGTCATACTCACTCCTAAACGTTTGGCAATTCTCCGTATTCTATCACGGTACAGTAGAAAAGCATATTTTAAATTCCTTCCCTTTAGTATGGACTCCTCTAAGTAGTTGTCCAGTTGATTTTTTCTTTGGAAGAGGCGAATTTTTTCTACCTCTCCTTCCTTATCTGTTGGTAGCTCTGATATAATCACAGCATACACAGGAGCAATTTCAAACCCTTGTGTTCGATAGACTCCTTGTTTGATTTGTTGCATTTTGTACCTTCTGAATAATACTTTAGGTTTGGTGGAGCTTATTAGAATGTAATGCAGTTTTCTTTCTTTGTCAGGGTGCCCTAAAAGAAAGTTTGAGATATAGGATTAGCTTTATTTCTCGCTATTGATAGATAATTAAAGTAGTGTCCCCGCACTGTAGTTTGGGGACTTGTTGTTTTCTTAGCACAATTGTGGTTCGAGTTGCATGCGTAAAAACTTGACCTGTGCCAGGGCAAAGTCGTGGTAGCGTTGGCGTCGTTTGGCAGAGTAGGTTTCTGCGTTGTGCATACGGTCGATGACGATTTCGAGGTGGTCTAAAAATTCTGCGTAGTCTATTTGTTCCATGGGAACCTCCAATATTGGTTTTAGTATAGGTTGCCCAGGGATGGAAGAATGGCTTGACGTGTACCAAGCGGTACACAGACTTTTCTTGCGTCCTTGGGCGTGGTTTCTCCATTCGGGCATTGCTTCCCGGCTTAGGCCGAATGGAGAGCTTTTCAAATCTCTTTTATTTCATAGGTAAATGTTTGTTGGTACTGGTGGTTTGTCTATCTTTTTTTGTTATAAAGAATCAGAATTTCTAAAGGTGAGAGATTTATTGTGTTAATCCGTAGATATAAAAGGTTTTTACTAGGACTCGGTTTCTTTGTTTCTGCTATAACTGCTATTTTTAGCCAGCAAGATTTGTATGCAAGAGAGTGTAAGCACACATATGATAAAAGTGACATTCGAAAAATCCAAGAAATTATGCAACGACCCCATCAGAAATCAAAAGCCTCACGTACGGGATACCAGGTTTCTGTCTGTGAAAAAATGGTCGCTCATTGGGAAGATACAAAGTATAGAAAAGCCTGTAAATACGCTCTCAACGGAACATGTTTGCATTATGTTTACTCGGTTACAAAAAGTGTAACGTCTGCTGTTATGGGGATTGCGATCAAAGAAAATATAAATGGTATACAGGATAAAAGTCCAAAACAGGAATTTCAAAAAATCGTTACCTTGAACCTGGGAAATGTAGCCCAAGAATATTTTAAAAACAAGGAAGTGAAAGATCAGCAGAAAAAGAAAGCGATTACTCTACACCAATTACTTACGATGACAGCAGGCTTTAAGTGGAAAGAGAATAGTAGGGATGCACCACGCTGGACTTATAATTTAAAGGAAGATAAGTTCACCCAATTTACAAAAATAAGAATGAAAGCAAAAAATCAGAATCGGTTTAATTACAGTACGGCATCCGCAGATTTGTTGTCGTTAGCCGTTGTAAGTAAACTCAAATGTGGATATGGAACGATACAAAAGAGGGTGTATAGCCTACGCTCTATTGCTAGAAAATTTCTCTTCGAAAAAATGAACATTTACAGTGGTATCCAATGGGAAGCAGATCGGATGTGTAAGTACAAAAAGGAAACTTACATGGGGGGAACGGGTTTGTATATGAATCATTATGCAATTAGAAAATTTGCAGAGTTGGTTATGAATGGAGGACGGTACCGGGGAAAAGAGTTGATTCCTAAACAATGGCTGCAATTGTCTTTGGGCAAAAGCGAACTTCTTTATCCAAGCGGGAGAGAAGTAAATAAGTGGGTACGTGAACTTGCTCCCCAGAATAACATACACAAGAGATACAAAAAAGAAGATATAAATTTAGGCTATGGCTACCAGTGGTGGATCGTAAAAGACTCTAGGGACAAAGTTCTATACTATGCTGCGATTGGGGTTTATGGTCAATTCCTTGCAATTGTCCCGGAGTATAGTCTAGTCGTTACAACTACTCATGCAAGTTCTAATACACTTATGGAGTATGCTCTCAGAGATATTGGCAAAGGCAGGAAATGGAAAAAATATATGAATCCGTTTGGGTTATTTCCTTATTTCCATGATCGCGTACTACAAATGATAGCAATACTAGAACAAGTGGGAGTCGTTATAGGCCGCAACGGCGCGACGATCAACCGCATCCAGACGGCATCATCAACGCG
>JBCCIA010000193.1:0-10436 GCA_039028475.1 Spirochaetota bacterium
ATTTGATACCGATAGTATCCTTTTTACTCTCATTGATTATATAGCCAGAAAAGGCAGAGGGAAAAAGGTCCATAGCAACTTTAGGGTTACGAATCGCCATATCGGCAAGGTCTGAAACGTGTATCATGGTTTGTCTCCTGAGAAGTAGTTTTAATTTCCTATTTTTTAATTACTAGTTAGAGTTACTTTTTCGAACAATTGTTCGAAAAAAGAATAAAATAGCAAGTTTTTTTTAAACAAATGTTCGAAAAAATTTGTTTTTTTTAGTTTTCTAAAGAACTAACGTTAACTAACAGTGTTTATTTCTTTTCGAGGTAAAAGAAAGTTTTCATCTTGCCCTTGCCTTTCACAGCAATTTCGCCACGTGCTGTAAAGTTATACCTATCCTGCAAAAGCTTATAAGTCTCTTCGGTTACATGGATTTTACCCGCTTCTCCATGTGATTCCATCCGGCTCGCGGTATTTACCGAATCTCCCCATAGGTCATAGATAAATTTATGCTCACCAATGACGCCAGCAACAACTTCACCTGAATTGATGCCAATGCGAATCGACAATTGCAACGAGTTTTTTTTGTTAAAAGCCTGCACAGCTGCAATCATATCTTCAGCCATATGTAAAATTTTCTCTGCATGGTCAGCCTGCTGCACGGGAATGCCTGCCACCGCCATATAGCAATCGCCAATAGTTTTGATCTTCTCAATCTTATGACGAAAAGCAATTTGGTCAAAAGAAGAGAACAGTTCATTGAGTTTATTTACCAAATCAATCGAAGACAATTCCTGTGAAAGCTGGGTAAAACCAACGATATCGGCAAACAGAACCGTCACAGTTTCGAAATGATCGGCTATTTTTTCTTCGCCATTCTTGAGTCTTGCCGCGATACTACCTGGTAAAATATTGAGAAGGAGTTTTTCGTTCTCCGCATTTTTGGCTTCTAATTCAAAGGTTTTCGCAGCTATCAAATCCGCTACCACCTGTTTGCGACGAAACACAAGAAGGGTAATGCCAGAGACAACAACCAAAATACTGATGATTTGCATTAGGGACATGCCTGTGATTAGCAAGCTAAATAAAGTCAATAGAATGGTTAAAACACCAAATAGAACCTCCTTTGTAGTATTCGATTGGAAATGAACAGGTTTGATATAGACCTTTTCTCTACTTTCAATTTTATAATGTACTGTATACAAAATCCCTGATAGCGTTAGCAAGCAAAGAATAGATTGCCACAAAGCGCTGAGATTGCTGCGAAAACTCAATACAGAATCGGAATGGGAAAAAATAGCCGTCACTTCGATAAGAGAAAAAATCGCCAATAGCGTATTTAACAGTGTAGCAGCTAGATAGAAGCGGTTCTTCCCTTGCCACAAATAGCTGCCAAGCAGCGTAAGTAGCAGACTTAGACTCGTGACAACAGCTACAAAGAGAATTTGCCCGGAAAGTAAATCTGGCTGGTAAGTAAATAAAGCTTCTAAGCTCTTACTGTATTGCTGCCCATCATAAAAATGTATCGCGACAAGTAAGGAAAATACGAATAACACCAGATTCAAGGAATTTAGATAGAGAGAATTCGCAAATTGGCCGGAAAAGATGAGTTGCTTGTTCAAAGGAGCGACAGAATTGGCCTCTGTCTGTAAAAAATAAGCATAGAGAATATTTAAGACTAGATTTATGCTCAAGAGGGTCACAAGAGCCACCGAATGTGCCTGCCAACGAATCGTAGAAATATCCATGTTTACTAGGATCAAAGGAATGATAGAAAAAAAAGCAAAGATCCCGGCGGGTAGAACAGCATCCTCTAGGGTCTTATAATGTTGGTAGCTTCCGTATTCCGAATCAAACCGTAAAAAACGCAGTGGAGAGAATTTACCTGCAATCAGAAAACGCATCAGATTGAGAATACCCATGAGTATGATAAGATTGACAATAATCCCTTCCCAAGAGATAAAAAAAACTGAATGGCGAACACGTAGCGTATAAAATGCAACCGAAGCCAGAAGTAAGATAAGAAAAAAAAGATTGTTTTTAAAACGATTTGCCATAATAAAGAAGCTCCTAGTAGCATAGAAGTACCTCTTGGACAATAAACAAACTGGTACGCCTGTCAATATATTTCAGTTTTTTTTATATGCAATAGTAAGCCCTCTATGATAAAGTAGGATACTTATGGAACTACTTGGAATTTTTATTACCTGCTGCATGAGCGTTTTGAGCCCCTTTTCCGGCATCACCTCGGACGAAAAACTACATGGTTGCACACCCTCACCAAATTGTGTTTCTTCTGCGAGTTGGAGGTACAATTTCATCCATTATACCAGTCCCATCAAATACCAGTATTCACAAAAGGAAGCCTTCCAACGTTTGCATTCTTACTTACAAAACTCAGAAAATGTATACCTAGAGGAAGTTAGGCCTCTCAAGTACATCAGAGCAACTTATTTTACTAAGGTGCTCCGTTTCCCTGATAGAATTGAATTGTTTTTTCCGTCCCATACCAAAAAAGAAATCCACGTACGTTCGCATTCCTGGCTAGGCTTTTGGGATTTTTTCGCCAATCGCAGAAGAATCCAGCGTTTTCGCAAGATCATCCAATCCCAAACCTCTCCCCAATCAGATACCCTTTTTTAGATTCCATACCGACAAGATTTCAATGAACTAGTCTAGCTTAATGGGTGCCTTGCTCAATTATAAGGAGGCATGATGCATTCTAACGATGTAAAAAAATCTTTATGCAAATATTTGGATCGATCTCCCTTAATCTTATGAAGGGAAATATTGTATTTTCCATTTCCTTTCAGAGTGATCGCGTAAGTTACCTGCAAATTCACATCTGAGTATTTTTTAAGACATTCGTCTTCCGTATCATAGTTTGATTTTTTTTCGCAGTACCAATGGTTGTCATAGGGTATAGTAATAAGAATAGAATCTTTTGTTTTTCGCCAACGTCCCTCTGCCCTACTTCCTCTTCCTATTGAACTAGTTCCTATTTCCGCTTTCCCATTCGCGAGTAAAATTTCTGCAACAGAGGGTTGTGCCATATCCCCATACATAAAGCTATAGTTGCCACAGTAACCGAGGCATCCTTCTATGAAGTTTTTTGGAAAAGTTGCGGCAGTGAATTGTAAACAACCATCTTCAGAAACAGAAACACCATTTAATTGTTTCTTGTGTGGTTCCTTACTCAGAAAACCACCAAAAACCCAACCGGAAAACTTCCTCCCACCAAGATTCTGAAACTCTACCTTTGTCCACTGACCAGTAGTACTACCAATAGTTATATCTTCCTTTTTGGCTTCGACTATGGTAACCACAAAACCTTCAGGAATAACACCGACCTTTTCACTAGATAAATTTGGTTCCTCTCGTAAGCGTAGACCACCTTTAGCCGTTATATAATATTCATTTTTAGCAAGCTCTGGCTTTTGTTGCTCTTTTACTTCTGACTTTTTATTACCACCAATTGGTAGCAAATAAGCACTAAATGCCCATCCTTCTTTTTTATTATAATTCACTTGGATCTTCCACCAGCTACCAACCTTTCCTTTGGAATCTTTCTCCGAAACTTGGCTTTTTTGCAACAGAGTTACTTCAGCACCTTCTGCTAATAAAATATCTGACTTTTCTGATTTGAAACCAGGACTTAGTCTCAATCGATGTCCAAAACCCCAGGCTTTTAACACGTACACCTGCTGCTGTATACTCTGTTCCTTTTTACTAGTTTGTGATTTATCACAAGTAAACATGCAAAACAACGATAGTAAAAACAGACCTCTACAAACCATAATTCTCTCTCCAAAATACTCTTTTAATAGTACACTAGGATAAAAAAACGACTATATACTCAATCAAAATCTAAAAATCACAAAGAACTTACATAACCCCAAAACAATACCAAAAACCCTCCTAGCTCTGCAGCTATCAGTAAAAACATGGAGAGGTGCAATAGAAATGGTGGAAATTTCCAACCTCCAATGACATAGGGCTTCCTAAATTGATTGTCGGTATCTTTTAATATGGCGTGAATAAAGTAGGTAGTCTGGGCAAAAGCAAAAAATCCAACTACCGCTGCTACTGCATAGAACTTGACCTGCTCCGAATAAGGATTCAATTCCACGAACTTCGCCAATAGTATAGAAGCAAAACTGTACATCAGCGCCGCTCGGTGGAGAACACTCACATATTCATGTGCCTCGGCTTTTTCGGATTGTACAATCCCCCAATACTTCCAAATCCCACTCAATAAGCCAATGGTAAAAAATACTCCGGCTGCCAAATAGCACAATTGCAAAGCTGTCATAGCAAAACTCCTAATTTACGAAAAAATTCTCTATCTACCTACATAGTAGGATATACAAGTCCGAAAATCGACCCATTCTATAGATTAGGACGCAGAGTTTGCTGTAAATTCATTTTAGATTCAGCAAATTGCTGTGGCTGTTTGCGAAACTCGCCTGGTGATACACCTAGGATCTGTTTGAATACTCTATTGAAAGCAGATTTGGAATTGAAACCAACAGCAAATGCAACGGATAGGATGGTACGGTTTTCTTCACAAAGCATGTTACAAGCAGCAAGAATGCGGTGGCTATTGGTATAGGAAACAAAGCTCATTTGGAAATAACTATTGATAAGCTCTGACAACTGGTGCGAAGTCAAACCCATTACTTCAGCCATTCTGGCTAAACGCAAATCTTCATCAGCAAAGTAAGCTTCTTCTTGCATAAAACGATTTAGTTGTTGTACGGCTTGTTTGACATCCACACCTGCCAACTTAGAGCGCACATAACGAGCCTTTTGGATGGCACCTGATATATGGAGCATTGCGGAAGGGTTACGACGTGAATATAGGAATACCAACACGGCAGCCAATGCATGCGAATAGGCACTCCAACGATAGAAAAGGGAAACACCCAAGAAATAACCACATATATCAATCACGATCATGCACCAGATATAGCCAAGTAGTAGAAAGGCAAAAAACCGAATTTCTTGGGGCAACATACGGATAACTGCGACTCCTTCGGCAGAACGTCCTAAGGTAGTAGCTAAGGAGTAGAGGAAGATAGAAATTTTTGGGCCAACGACCCACAATAGCAATAGAATATTAGGGTATTCTAATACGCCTTGTAAAATAAGTTTGATATGAGTGGCTTGCTCTTGCGAATCTAAAGCAAACCAATACAACAAAGGCGAGAAAGCCAAGAGCAGTGGTATAAAATGTACAAAATGCAAACGCCACTCTTCCCGGCCTGCCAAGCGTTCGTAGTACAGTAAAATACTTGGACCAATAAGATACAAAAAAGGAATTGCTAAGGCATACAATAGGGGTGACTGGGCTGCAAAGCCGGACAAGGTAAACGCCTCCCACAACAAACGCATTCCCGAAATAGCTACAAAATAGATAGCAGCTCTATCCACCTTTCCGGGAATGGCCAAAGCCAAGCCTAAAGACCAAATAACACAGAAAAGTCCTCCAAAGCCAAGAATTGAGTAATCTAATAATGAGAAATTGCTGGGAACCATAAAATTTTTAATCGATGCGTTTTATAGAATACTTCTCTAAGCAAAAAACAACTCAAGTATTTTATTATTCTTTAAAATTTTTCGTGGCAAATTGCTCTAACAAAGTATTATGAGAACCAAGCACTTCTTAGTAGTATGTATCACGACTTTATTCTGCTCAACTGTAGTAAGTTGTAAATTGCAAAAAAAGAAAATGACTCCTATTGTTACAGAGAGCTATAATTATTTTGCTCGAACCTATTACCCCAAAGACCCACTTGGTATAAATCTATACAAAGAACCCAAAAAAACAAGTCAGATTCTCACAAAAATTCCACATGCAATTGGTAGTAGACTCCATTCACCCTTAGGAAAACAAAAAAAGACAAGGCGTGGGTGAATGTACAATACAAAGGCCAAACAGGTTGGGTAGAAAAGAAAAAAGTGTCCCAAGATCGCTTCATTGAAAAATCATATTTTCGGGTTACAACAGCTTCTGGCTTGAACTTACGTGAAAAGCCGAATAGTAAAAGTAGAATTATAGGCTTCGCAAAATTCAACCATATAGGACTCATTTTAGAGAAAAGTAACAAAGAACAAATCATTCAAAACGAAACAGGATATTGGTTTCGTACGGAAGTCAAGCAAAAAAAGGGTTGGATGTTTTCTGGCTTTGTATCGACAGGCCGTAAAAAAGATTTGAAAAATCATATAACGTATTGGCAATGGCAAAGCATACACAAACCTAAAACAATAGCCTTAAAAAACCTCATACCTTCGCAAGACAAAACAATAAAATTTCTAGCACCTATTCAAAACATAAAAGTCAAAACAGTAAAAGGAAATATAATATACGAAGTTGACTACAAATACCAAGAAGTTGCAGAAGAAGGATTACTCACAGAACTCATTATCTGGAACCAAAAGAACAAAGATATCTACTATATAACTAGAGACAATCCTGATAGAGAACATAGAGAAGATAGGTTATACGATTATGATGATAAATTTGGTGTTCTTTTCTTAAGTAGACCAGTTTGTAAACTATGTTGTGGAAATACCAGTGAACATGTAGATATATATTTTTTAAAAAATGACAAAGTTCTTTTTGCTGGGGAAACCCCTATGTATGTAAATTATGCTGAAGAGAACTCCTGTTCCGGTGGATACTTCTGGCCCAAAAGTTCTTATCACTATGATTACCAAGCGAGGGAGCTATACATTAAAGAGATTTCCTATCTCTGTTCTGACAAAAATGAACCATTGGAATACGATCTGGAACGAGCCAGAAAAAGACTCTATGTCTACAAAAGGAAAGGAAATAAGAAAATAACTTTGCAAACCTTTGAAGGAAAGTATATACCACAGAAATACCAATATCTTTTTGAATCAGAGTAAGAATATATTATCACATAATAGCTAAATTTTTTATAAAAAGTTATGCGGTACATGACTCTATAAGAGCAATATGAAAGCCCTAAGACTCTTAGTACTAATTCTATTGCTCAACACATGTTCCTCTTCACAAAAAACAAGTTCAGTTGAGACTAGCTATACAAACACCGATTCATTTCGCTCTTATTTCCCCAAATATTCCGCAGGGGTTAACATATACACAAGTGCAGACACCACCAGCAAAGTCCTCACACATGTTCCCTTTATAGGAAGAAGCAAGACTCCCCTTTTCCATCAAAATACCAAACAGCAGGGATGGTTACAAGTTCGCTACAAAAAGCAAACCGGTTGGGTACAAGAAATAAAAATTACAAAATATTATTTCTTAAACAATCGGTATTTCCGGGTAGCAAGCAAATCTGGTTTGTATTTGCGGGAAAAGCCAAGCATCAAAAGTAAGATCCTTGGCATAGCTAGACGCAATCATATCGGATCCATATTAGATATAGAAGAAGAAAAAAACCACATCCAAAAAACACAAGGAAATTGGTTGCAAACAAAGCTAAAGAATAGAATTGGTTGGATGTTTTCTGGCTTTGTAGAAATTGGTGAGAAGCAAGAGCTAAAAGAACAAATCGCTAAACAATGGGAAAAAAAACATGAACCGCAGTATCTCGATGAACTCAAACCTTCCGAAGACAAAACAATAAAATTTCTAGCACCTATTAAAAACCTAAAACTAACGACAATCAAAAACTATATAATCTATGAAGTCAGATACAAAGCACTAGATTGGTGTGATGCATGGTATCTTGAAGAAACAATTGTTTGGAATACAAGCACAAAAAAATTATATTACCTAACAAGAAAAAAATTAATCGTAAAACTAACTGGTATCCACAAAGAGTTAGGAATTCTGTACACAAATGTAGAGGATTGTTCTTGCTGTTGCGGTGGAGGAGCTATCCACCATGACGCTTTTTTCTTACAAGAGGATAGAATTTTAGTACATAAAGATTTACCCAAAGAAACACATGAAACGCAAGAGTTTAGCGATACCAATCCATATGTTTCCTATTTTTACATTGAGAGAGGGCTTTATGTTACAGAGATTTTATTTGGCCGTTCCAGCAAAAATAAATTAGTCATCAAAGAGAAAAGAGTTTATACCCTGCAAAAGGAAAATGGAACACAAGTATTCTCACATACCTTCGAGGGACAGCATATACCAAAGAACTTGAAATACCTACTTACGGCTACTGTAACAAACCTTAAAAATTATATTGCAAAGTCAAACTCTAGCTATTTGTATCCTCCGCAAACTCCTTGAACTGCTGCATAAACTTGGCTGACTGTTTTTTAAAAGCACCAGGAAAGATCCAGGCGACAAACTTCATCAAAAAACTACCAAAGCGAAACTCTGAGGTAACAATCCACTTAGTCTTTTCGCCGCCCACTTCTAAAAAACGATTTTCTACCGAATTCCAAACACCCTTGGCTTCGTAGGTAGCAGAAAACTCATCTGGCAAATTACGCACAAGAATCGTTTCTACCATCTCAATTTCCCTCTTGCCCATTTGGTAGAAAATCTTCGACTTGGCTCCCTTCTGCCCTGCCTGCCCAGAAAGCAATTCGAAGCTCTTTAGGTCAGGCTGCCATTTCGGCAAATTGTCGGGGTTGTCAAACTTCTCTACCATCTCTTCACGGGGAAGGTTGATGAGTAATTCCATAGTGTATTTCATAAGCACTCCTCAGCCACTCCAGTAAAAGTAAAAATAAGCCATACTACGTAAAGGACTTTCTTTTTAGCAAACTGCACGTATAAGAAACAAAAAAATAAAAGGTTTAAAATTATTTATTTCCAAATGTATCCAAGAGGGGTCTAAGTCTATAGATATTAAGAAGAGAAGCAAATCATGCTAACATCATTGAGTATTTATCTTATCCGCCTGTACCAACGTTTTATTTCACCCTATAAGGGTTTCCGCTGTGCCCATGCCGCCTACCACCGTGGGCATAGCTGTTCGCAAGCAGTAATTGCAATCCTTACAAAGCATGGATTGTGGAATGGACTCAGCAAGATTCACTTGCGCTTCAAACATTGTAAGTACGCTTACCATCGAATTGTAGCATCGCGAAAAAACAAAACCAAACAGTTCTTAGCAAAAATCGCCCATAAACCCAAATCTATTTCCATTGCAGAGATATATGCAAAAAAAACAGAAGAAAAAAAAGAAAGAGAATGTAGTTGTGAGGATATGTGGGATGCAGTGGAATGTAGTGCTGATGCATATGATTGTGCAGATGCTTTAGATTGTACGAGCAGTACGGCTGAGTTAGCAAGTGGAGCTGGAGAATGTATGGAAGGTGCTACTGGGGCTTGTGAATGTGCTGGAGCAATTGGTAGCTGTAGTCCTTAGTTTTCATGCACCTAACCACACCAATGCGATCTTGTGAATGGTTAGGCAAGAAATGACTATCGGTTACGAAAACTCCTACAATCCGAAGCAACTGTCAAATTATGGTTCCCTGTAAGGGTATAGGAAGAGATTCCATTGCCTGAATCATCAGTAATCCAAATTTTTGTTCCTGAAAAACCACTTTTCGATTGGCTATTATTGGGATCAATCCAAGTAGAGGTACCACCACTAGCATATTTGGGGTTACTGCCAGTTCCAATAAATAGCTTTACCCTTTTACTACAGGAACTATGCAAGCGCAAAGAATATGTAGTAGAAGATGGCTCTTTAGCAGCGCTACTAGAGTTGCTAGACCCAGATTTTTGGGAACTATTTTTTCCAGCAGATCTAGCAAACTCAGCTTGCGCAGCCTTTCTTCTCTGTTCTTGTTGTGCAACTGCCAATTTGGCACTTGTCGTTTGCTTATCATAACGCTCATACCTAGCGATTTCTTGTTCACTAGCAGCTTTTGTGTATACCTGCATGCTATAGGTTCCTGTTCCTAAGTTATTGCGGATTTTGGTCCGAGTGGCTGTACTAACTTTGAGATCATACATACGTTCCTTACGTGTGCATTCTACATCTGCTACTCCCCCTGGACCGTATAAACCTGGCCCTACGCTGTAACCGTTGGCAGAATCCTGGCGTTTTACAGAAAATGCTACTCCTTGCCGAGCCGCCGCAGAATATGCTGCTCCCTTATCCAAACGGAATAGCACCCTAGTACAAGTATTGGCTTTGCCCTTGATAGCAATCTTTTCTACAGCTTGCAACTGACCCGTGAAAATTTGCTTGGGGTCTTTTTGGTAACCCTGCAAATGCTTTTGCGAAAATTGTGAAAACTCCGCAGCGGTGTGCTTGGTCTTATCCAAACTAAAAATTTTTTCGATAAGAACTGCGCATTGTGTTACGCTCAGGCTCAGTAGAAAAAAAAGTCCTATAGGAAATAACCTTTGGTATGTAGTCATATTACAATCCTTTTTATGAGTTTTTAAATACTTTACGTTGAAAATCCAAAGTAAAAACGACAACAAATTCTAATGATAAATCCAAGTCAATGACAGCAACTTGGCTAAC
>JBCCIA010000194.1:0-10401 GCA_039028475.1 Spirochaetota bacterium
GTCAAACTAAAATGGGTATAGAGTGGTCACAATCGGAAAAGCAAATCAGCAAGGCTAACTTCAAAAACAAAAAACTATTTGGCAATGAGGCTAAGACTTTTGTCATTTCGAAGATAAACTCAGAAAATAAGGAAGAGATTTCCTACCTGGATATAGATTCTATTATCGACAAATCGGAGAAACTCTATCTTGAGAACCGTGATTTAGAAGCAGCTGTAGAGGTCTTAAGCCTACTAAAAAGTGAGCTTCTCATGAAACAGAAGTCCATCACCAAAGACCTTAAAATGGCTCGAAATATCCAAAGAGGCATTGTTCCAGAAAAAATTCCTGATTGGAACGGCTTGCAATTTGGAATTATCTATCTACCGATGCAAGAGGTCAGTGGAGATTACTATGACTATTTCCAGATTGATCCCGAGCATTTGAGTATATTATTGAGTGATGTTTCTGGGCATGGAATTCCCGCTGCTTTTATTACAGCTATTTCTAAGTTGTTGTTTTCCAATCATAAGAAGGGTAACCCTTCTGAAATTTTTGGTAGTATCAATTACCAAATACTCGATTTAATCAAGAAACAAGGCTACTTGACTTGTTTTTATGGAAAAATCGACTCGAATCATATGCTAAAATATTCTCTTGCGGGACACCCGAGTCCTTTGCTATTGAAGCATAGCACTAGCGAAATCATCCGTTTGGAAGGGGAGGGAACCTACCTAGGAATTTTTGAAGAAGCTAGAGAGTTCTACAAAGATTATTCTATCCAATTGGAGCCAGGAGACAAAGTCTTTGTGTACACAGATGGTTTTATAGAGGGAAAGAATGATAAGGGAGACGAGTTTGAGCTGAAGAAGTTCGAAGAGCTTATCTTAAGTACCAAAAGCCTAAATGTGCAAAAAACTATCGAGTGTATCCGAGAAGAATACAGTAGTTTCTGTAAGGGGACCGATCAGGGAGATGATGTGACTTTATTGGTCTTTGGTATTAGTTTGGAGAGAGACAAACTGCAATGGTACATCAGCCATGCACAGAAATTGTATCAGAAAAGTAAGTTTATCGAAGCCTGTGTAGTTTTACATGAAGCCTACCAAGTTTTTCCCAATGATACTTCTATATTGTTATTATTAGGTGAATATTACGCCAAAAGCAGAACTTACGAGGAGGCGATCAAATACCTATCCGATTATAATAAAATTAAGAAAGACAACGATGTTTCTTACCTACTACTTGGTTATTGTTACTATCGTATTGAAGATTACACCAAAGCTCAGGTTGTTTTACAGAGATCTATTGCTCTTAAGCTAGACAATATAGAGGCTATGTATCGATTGGCACAAGTTTTTCTCAAACAAGACGATGTGCCACGAGCCCAGAAAACTCTACAAGAAATTTTGACTATTAAGAAAGATGACAAGCGAGCTAAGCTATTGTTGCAATTTGTCGCCCGCAATTTTAAAGAATAAAATGTTCTATCGTTTATTGGTATTTTTTCTCGTTCCCTTCCTTGCCTTGTCGGGCTTTTCTTTTCCAAAAGACCATAGTTTCCATCCAGAATACAAATTGGAATGGTGTTATTTTGTAGGAATTTTGCAAACCAAAGAGGGGAAACGCCTTGGCTATGAGCTGAGCTTTTTTCGTACGCATATCTCGGCTGGTTCGGACCTATACCCTGTTCACTTTGCAATATCTGATTTACAAGCAAAACAGCATAAGATAGCTCAGTTTTCTGATAGAGAAATTGGTGGGATGGCTGGTTATACTGCTAATGCTTTCTGGAGTGGTGACTATCGCGTCAACATATTAGAAAATGGTTTTCAAATTATCGCTAAGCCGCGGCAAGAGCAGATTGCTTTGGAATTGCAGTTGTCCTATCCCTCAGAGAAAGACATCCTCTTACACGGTACAAACGGTTATTCGCAAAAGAGCCGTAAAGACCCAAGTATCTATTCTTACTACTATTCTATACCGCGTTTGCAGACCAAGGGACGGCTATCCATCAATGGAAAGAAATACACTGTACAATCGGGTATCACCTGGATGGACCATGAATGGACGAGTAAAGGGCAAAAGACCGTGCACTTACGCTCTTCTAAAAGTGCTTGGGACTGGTTGTGTCTCAACCTGCAAGATGGGACAGACCTCATGGTCTTTAACTTTCGTAGGTCTCCTAAGGCCGAAGCGGAAACATTTGCGACACTTCGCTACCCTGATGGACGGGTAAAAACCTTTAAAAAAGAAAAGCAAGTTTTTCTTATGCCCAGTAAAGAGTATTGGCAGAGTAGCAAATCGGGTATCCGATACCCGCTGCAATGGCAGATACGCATTCCTACGGAAGAACTTGATTTGGCAGTTGGTGCTTTCTTCCCGGAGCAGGAGTTTGATGGTAGGGAAACGACATTTCTCGTCTATTGGGAAGGAGCCATCCAAGCAAAAGGCAAATGGAAAAACAAAACCGTACAAGGAACTGGTTATTTGGAACTCAAAGGCTACCAAGAAAATCGTTCCAGGAACTTTTTGGATTACTTCCGCTGACAGGTTAGGACTGGTTTTCTACTTTACAAAAAGTCTCTGTAAATATTTCTATTCCTATACTTAAGGAGTACATCTATGTCTGATGAACAGAAAGAAAAGAAAAACAAAAAAATTTCCAAAATGAGTGTATCTGAAATTGACTCTGCCTTGAAAAAAGCTAGAGAAAACAATAATGTCGATACCAGTAAATACGTACAACATCTTTTACAAAGAAAAGAAGAACTTACCGCTAAACAATAACTCACTCTCCACTTGCTCCAATTTATCGATCTTAAGCACCAATTCGGGCCCACAGTATTGTTTGAAGGGTTTTCTTGGCATATCAAGCCTAACTCAAAAATAGGCTTGATTGGCCCAAATGGAGCAGGTAAAACTACCTTATTCCGCTTTGCCAACGGGGAACAGCAGCCTGATTCTGGTTCGATCGTTTGTTCGAAAAATACTTCCATTTCCTTATTCCAACAGATTCCAGATTTTTCTCCGCAAGAATCTGTGATTGATACAATTCTCCATTCGATTCCTGATTATAAAGAATATGTAAAGCAGAAGGGAGAGATCAGCCAAAAGTTAGAAGAGCTTTCGCACGATGCACCCGAGTTTGCAGGTTTGCTAGAAAAACAAGCTGCTTTAGAAGAAGCGGCTCATGTCAATGGCTTGCATACTTTGGAGCTAGAGGCGAAGAAATTTTTAAGCGGTCTTGGTTTCCAAGAGGACGATTTTCTCCAACAGATTTCGCATTTTTCACCAGGTTTCCACCATCGTATGGCTCTTGCGATTGCTCTCCTTACTCCACATAATTTGTTATTATTGGATGAGCCGACCAATCACTTGGATGATAAATCAAAGCAGTGGTTGGTAGAATTTTTACAAGGTACAAAGAAAAGTTTTATCCTGGTTACACACGACCCTGAGTTTCTCAACCAAACCACAGAGACTATCGCAGAAATTTCTATGCAAGGAATTATGGAGTTTCGTGGTAGTTTAGAGGACTTTTTGGAAGAGAAAAATGAAATCCATGCGAAATTGCAGATGCAGTACGCAAAGGAAGAGGCGTTCTTAAAAAAGCGTTTGGAGTGGATTGAACGTTTTCGGGCAAAGGCAACAAAAGCCAGACAAGTACAGAGTGCTGTCAAAAAACTAGAAAAACGTGAAACTGTGACTGCTCCCACGGATAGCTTTTGGAACAAGGAAGCCGATTATAAGTTTCATTTTCAAAATTCTGGTAAAGTGATTCTGCGTCTGGAGGACAGTGGTTTTGCCTATCCCGGAGAAGAATCTTTGTTTTCCAAGGTAAATCTAGAGCTATCCCCTGGTGATAAGGTCGCGGTTGTGGGAAAAAATGGAGCGGGCAAATCCACCTTAATGCGTTGTATATATGGCAAGCAAGGGTTTACCGAAGGGAATATGTATGTCGGGCCTAAAACCTTAATTTCTTATTTCAACCAAACTCATTCTGAAGTTTTGCAAGACCAATTCAGTATCTATGAAACCGTGCAGCAGGTTTATCCTGACAGTTCTGAAGGAGAGCTGCGTTCTTTACTGGGACATTTTTCTTTCTCAGGAGACCAAGTTTTTAAAAGTGTTTCTGCGATGTCTGGGGGAGAGAAGAGCCGTTTGCGTTTGGCCTTATTGGTTCCGCAACCTTCAAACTGTTTGTTATTGGATGAGCCTACCAATCACCTAGACATGGTTACTCGCAATGCTTTGCAGAGTGCTCTGCTAGACTATCCTGGCTGTGTACTGGTAATTAGCCACGACCCAGAGTTTTTAAAAGACCTGTGCAATAAAACTTTCCGGGTTGCCAATGGTACTTTGGAAGATCTGAACTGTGAGTTCGCAGATTATTTAAAATACCACCAGGAATACCAAGAAAAACCACAGGCTAAGCCACAGACAAAATCTTCTGGTGGGGATGGACGTTCTTCACAGAACCAAGACAAAAAGCGTAAGAAGAAATTGCAGAAGCAGATCGATAGCATCGAGCAGAAAATAGAGGATTTGGAATTGCAGAAAGAATCTTTAGAGGCAAAGATCTCTTCCGCTTCGTTTTACCAAGAGGCAGGGCAGGAAGAAACCTTACAAGAATACGAAGCAGTGAAAGCACAAATTGAAGAGCAATTACTAGCTTGGGAGAATCATTCTCATGAGCTAGACGAACTTGCTGTCAGTTGATGCCATATTTGTACCACTTCAATGCTTTTTTTGAATACGAGCTTTCTACGTATCCGAATCTTTACAATCCTCCACAGAAATTACAACAATACGCACAGGCTTTAAACTATTTTTTCCTTTTACTGGCGGATCGAGATGATTTGGTATGGATGCAAGGTGCAGAACCTGAAGTGTTAGCTGTTTGGCAGCAGTGGGATACTGCAAATGGTAAAACAAAAACTCAAATCCAACAAGTAAAGCAAGGTTAT
Source organism: Spirochaetota bacterium (assembly GCA_039028475.1). GTDB lineage: Bacteria > Spirochaetota > Leptospiria > Leptospirales > Leptospiraceae > JBCCIA01. The sequence goes on from JBCCIA010000194.1 coordinate 4,950, forward strand.
GAGCTTATCCAGTGGGGAAGAACATCACATTGGCAAGACAAAGAAATTGTACAGGATGAGAGCTTAGTTAAAAATGCACGTCGTTTAAACTCGAAGTTCGAGCAGGCTCTTTGGAAGATAAGGTATGCCATCAATGCCTATACTCCTGTCTTTTCTAATGAAATGCCCACAGAAGAAATGACATACCCTTTATTGGTACGTAACAAAGCCTTTGCCTTTTCAGGAAGAGATTCATATGTTGTGCAAGATAGGAAACATTTACAGATGCTATTGGGTAAAGAGCAAAAACTTGTTTTGGAACCTTACCTAGCTGCGCAAAAAAAACAGGATTTTAGTGAGATAGTAGAACTTAGGCAAGGTAGTATGCAACATTTAGCATATACCGAAATGTATGTGAATTCTAAGAATCACTTCGAAGGATGTGTGCTGTGTGATGATTTGTCTGAAAATACTGGTAGATCGTTCCCTGAGCGGAGCTTGTGCAGAGCTATGTCGAAGTGCCGAACGGGAATAGAGAAACACTTGCAGTCTCCTTTTGCAGATAAGCTAACTACGATTTTACAGCAAGAACAATTGGAATATGAAGGGCCACTATCGATTGATTTTTTTTCTTACCAAGAAGAAGACGGGAAGAGTCATTGGCATTTTTGTGAAGCGAACTTTCGTTTTACCATGGGACGCATGCTTTACGAAATTCATCGCAAGTTGGCTTTAGTAGGGAAATACTCGGGACTATTTTTGCTTTCTTGTCATAAGTCGGTGGCTCTAACATACTTTTCACAACAACAGTTTCTGGCAGTTACTCCCTTTTGGCAGCAGGGTAAGCGTTTTTCTATTTGGCTTTACGGCAATGATAGCAAAAAAGAAGCTCTTAACGAACGTTTTCAAGAATTGCAAAAGAGTTTCATTGGGGAGAATGAGGAATAGTGTAAGATGAAAAAAAAGCTAGTAAGAGCGTTTGGATTCATTGAGATTTGGATAGAGAAAATTGGCAAGAATGTCTCATGGTTGATTTTACTTTTGGTAGTCATAGCAGCTTACAACGCAGTCGCTCGTTATTTGGGAAAATACTTTTCTTACCAATTGAGCTCGAATGCTCTTTTAGAAATCCAGTGGTACCTATTTAGCATCGTTTTTCTATTAGGAGCCTCTTATACTCTGAAAAAAAATAAGCATATACGAGTGGACGTCTTTTATGAATCTTTCTCGGAAGAAAAGAAAAGAAAATTGAACTTTTGGGGAAATGTATTCTTACTTCTTCCCTTTTGTATCACTGGCATTGTAGTTTGCATTCCCAGTGTATGGGACTCTTGGTCGATCCTAGAGTCGTCTCCTGATCCCAATGGCCTACCGCGTTATCCAATTAAAACAGTAGCTTTGTTAGGTTTTTTATTATTATTTTTACAAGCCATAGTCAAAATCTACAGAGGCTATACTTTATTGTATAAGACTAAAGGAATAGAGGAGGCGGGAGAGTGAATCCAGAGAGTATTGCCCCCTTTCTATTTGTGTTTCTCATGGTCTTTGTCTTTATGGGCTTTCCCGTAGCTTTTGCCTTGGGTGGGAGTGCGATTGTCTTTGGCTATATTACCAACTTACTTGGCTACTTCGATATGTACCTCCTATTTGCCCTACCTGAAAGGTTCTATGGGATCATGGAGAATAAGATCCTCTTAGCCGTGCCCTTCTTTATTTTTATGGGTACTCTATTAGAGAAGTCAAAATTAGCAGAAGACCTCTTGAAAACAATAGGTATGCTGTTTGGCCCTTTGCGGGGTGGTTTGGCGATTGCTGTGATCCTGGTTGGAACTTTGTTGGCTGCGGCGACTGGAGTTGTAGGAGCTTCTGTGGTAGCAATGGGAATGATTTCTCTGCCGGTCATGCTTCGTTATAAGTACTCCAAGTCCTTAGCTTCTGGTGTGATCACTGCTTCAGGAACGCTTGGGCAGATCATTCCTCCCAGTGTTGTTCTGGTGGTATTGGGGGATCAAATGGGTGTGTCGGTCGGTGATTTATTTCTCGCAGCTCTGATTCCTGGCTTGTTGCTTGCTGGCTTTTATATTCTTTATGTAATTTGTTTTGCTGTATTCTCGCCTGAGTCTGCTCCTGCTCTACCGGTAGAAGAGCGAGCTATTTCTCTAGGGGCACTTCTTGGAAAATGTTTGTTTGCGATGTTTCCACCTTTGCTGCTGATTCTATTTGTACTCGGTGGCATTTTTGTGGGGGTGACAACTCCTACAGAAGCGGGTGCCTTAGGAGCTATGGGAGCCTTGTTGTTAGCTGCTGTGCATAGACGTTTGAACCGAGAGATGTTACAAGAGTCTCTTCAGGCTACCTCTCATTTGACTGTGATGATTTTGTTTCTTTTGGTTGGCTCGACAGTCTTTTCTTTGGTGTTTCGTGGTTTGAACGGTGACCTTTGGGTACAGGATGCTCTGACCAACTTACCGGGTGGAAAATTTGGTTTGATCTTACTTTCTAATATTGTAATCTTCTTTTTAGGATTTTTTATCGATTTTTTTGAGATCGTATTTATAGTGATACCACTACTCGTTCCTGCCGCTAGGGTATTGGGAATCGATTTGGTGTGGTTTGCCGTTTTGATGGCGATGAATTTACAGACTTCTTTTTTGACACCTCCATTTGGCTTTTCTTTATTCTATTTGCGTGGAGTGGCACCACCGGAATTGAAAACCAAAGATATGTACCGTGGTGTTATCCCTTTCTTAGTGATCCAAATTTTTACTTTTGCCTTAGTTTTGCTATTTCCAAAATTGTTGTTAACAGGTATGTAAGAGAGGTCTTGTAGATGGATAAAGTTATGCTAATTACAGGGGCTAGTCGAGGGATTGGTGCGGCTATAGCGGAACTTGCCTCCCAGAAAGGGTATGCGGTTGCTATCAATTACCGCAACAACCATAAGCAGGCAGAAGAACTCTGTAGTAAAATCAAATCGCAGGGTGGCAAAGCAATTACAGTCCAAGGAGATGTTTCGATTGAATCCGATGTCCTACGTATATTTTCTGAGACACTTACCGCTTTTGGTTCGCTCCATTCTTTGGTGAATAACGCTGGTATCATAGCTCCTTTGGCAAGGTTGGAGGATTTTGATCGTGCCCGTTTGGCTCGTATTTTTGCCGTCAATGTAATCGGTTCTTTTCTCTGTGCCAAGCAAGCGGTGAAACATATGTCTTTGCTACACGGTGGCAAGGGAGGTTCGATTATTAATATTTCCTCTATTGCTTCTCGTTTAGGTTCTCCAAACGAATTTATCGATTATGCAGCAACGAAAGGTGCTATTGATACTATGACTATCGGTTTGGCAAAGGAAGTCGCCACGGAGGGGATTCGGGTCAATGCCGTACGGCCAGGGCTTATAGAAACTGACATGCATGCGGATACAGGCGATGCGGAGAGAGCAGAAAAGCTCAAGAAAAGTATACCTTTGAAGCGTATTGGTTTGCCAGAAGAGATTGCTCGTTCTGTGATTTGGTTGGATAGCGAAGCTGCGTCCTATGTTACTGGCTCTATTTTAGATGTATCTGGTGGACGCTGAGATTTTTTTAAATTTTTGAGTGAGTGCAATCCTTTGTCAAAAGAAAGACATAATATTATGCAGTTCCCGTTTTTATGTAAGAAATGTTGGAGCAAAATTCTTTATCTAACTCAAGTTCTATAGCCTTGAATGTATGATCATTCACTGACTTACCTATTCCCTGAAAAAGAAAATCTACTGTTTTATCTCGGATAAACCCAGTGGGTACAAAAATATTAGGTAGGTTCAAATAATTTGAATACCTGTAATTTAAGAAAGAGTTTAAGTTAAATATTTTTAAGATTCGACTGTATACTTTTACGAGGTTATCAACATGGAAAACAAGAGTCCGAGAAACCTTATTTCTTTCAGAAAATTCGATGATCTGTCTTAAGGGAAGTGTAGTATGTTCTATATTGTAATGATACACAGATTCTGATAAAACCTTTAGGCGATTAAACCTTACCTTGTATTTTTCAAAGAATAAAGGGTCTTCCAAATCAGAATCTAAAAGAGAAGGAATAGAATGAACCACTTTCTTATACAGTTTTAAATGTTTAGATATATATTTATTGGAAGGAGTGCTATCTTTATATAAGAAATCTTCTTTTGCTTTTATGAAAAAGTCTTCCAGAGTAGTAGGTGCAATGGAGTTTAATAAAACCACTACTCTACCTTCTATTTCCGATGATTCTAAAAACTCTGATGCAAGCATAAGTTATCCCTTTTTAAATAAAGAACTCACCCACCTAACAAGTCTATAGGCTAAAAATTCTGGTGTTTCCTCTTCCTTTTCTAACGCTGTTGTAACATATCCAAACCCTTTGGATGCTATGTTTATTTCTTCAGGTTTTTTACTTTTTCCTACTTTCCAACCTTTACCCAGTCCCACACCTTTATAAATCTCTACATGAACTTTATCATACTCAACATTTTCAGGATCAATAACTTTTTCTTTGATTTGATCAGTCATTTCCTTATTCTTCTTGGTAAACTTGTTACGAGCTTTTTTAAACTCTTCTTTCTGCGTTGCCTCTTCCGTAAGGTAGTCATCCCTATTAAATAATTCCATTTTTTGATTCACTCCTTGGTAACTTATTTTTGTTTGTTGAACGAGTGTAGCTAGCGTCCCCGCATCATAGTTTGGGGACTTGTTGTTTTTCTTTAGAATACCTGTGGTTCGAGTTGCATTCGTAGAAACTTGACCTGAGCCAGGGCAAAGTCGTGGTAGCGTTTGCGTCGTTTGGCACTGTAGGTTTCTGCGTTGTGCATACGGTCGATGGCAATTTCGAGGTGGTCTAAAAATTCTGCGTAGTCTATTTGTTCCATGGGAACCTCCAATATTGGTTTTAGTATAGGTTGCCCAGGGATGGAAGAATGGCTTGACGTGTACTGGTTGGTACACAGACTTTTCTTGCGTCCTTGGGCGTGGTTTCTCCATTCGGACGGTGCTTGCCGGCTTTGGCCGAATGGAGAGCTTTTCAAATCTCTCTTATCTCATAGGTAAATATTTGTTGGTACTGTTGGGGTGTCGATTACTTTTTTTATTCTTTTAAAATCTAATTTTTTCAACCACTTGTCCCTCAATCCTCACCATTTATCCCAGCTTTGTTGCAACTGGTATTAAAGAGTGCTATAGTAAAAGCATAAGAAAACGAACAAGGGAAAACAGAAATGAAAAAGTTAGGATTTATATTTTTAGCAATTAGTCTTTTTAGCGGCGAGCTTTTCGCAACCACTTACAAGTTATTCGTGCATGGCCGTTCGAGCACCAATCATTGCGACGCAATCACCAGCAGTTTCAACAGCATCAACTACGACAAAGGTGGATACTGGGGTGGAGATACCGATGGCGTATCCAACGCTCGTTACGTAGGCTTCGATGGAACCCAAAGCGGTGGAGCTTACAGCTGGAAC
>JBCCIA010000195.1:0-10371 GCA_039028475.1 Spirochaetota bacterium
AAAATGAGTCTGTCGCACTGGAAAATCTCTCTTTTTTTTGTACTAATACCTTTTCTAACAAAGATCCAATTCTAAATATAAGGGCTTTTCTTCATTTTTATGTAGCTCTTGCTGCGGAACTTTTATGTAAGAATAAGCCTATTGTCAGAGCATATTGTAAAAGTTGTCAATTCTTTTTAAGAAGTTCTCTGTCTTCTGGGTATATAGTAATTTTGAGAGAACTATTTGCATCTGCTAAACGTTTTAATGTATTAGGAGAAAGAGCATTTTGGAAGCCCCAAGGTGCTTTACCACATTCGTAACCAATATTAAATTCTCTACTTAAGCAATTTTCCCAAATTGCTTTATGTTTTGGGGACGAAGAGTCAATGGTATCAAGCAGAGAGATAATGCATTCTTCAGGTTCTGTAAAATCTTGCCAAGTCTCTAAAATGCAAAACCAAATCCCATCTTTATCTTTTTCGCTATGGATAGCTGATACTTCTTTATTCTCTAACTCAGCTAAAAAGCTTGTTAGATCGTTAGAAGATTTGACATCTAAGTCAGTATTGAGATAGGTAATTTTATTAGGCATATAGGTGTAGCTTGTCACTGACTTTACTCCTTGCAACGTTTTTTTGACAAAGCAAGGAGATTGTACAAAGTATGCTAAAACTTATAAATAGCCCCCGAACGTACCGAAATTGCTGTAACAACTCCTTGGCTTTTTAAATAGGAGTATACGGGACTACGTAGAGTTAGAGTATTATCACTGATGTTAAAAGATTCGATATGTGCACCGATACCTTGGTAACGTTCTTGGTTTTTGTAGAAGGTTCGTTTGTAATCGCTTTGTAAAAAGAAGGTGAGTTTCTTTTCGGGGTGGTAGGAAAGACGAAAACCCGTTTCACCGTTTTCTCGTACGGAACCAACGATTTGTCTGTTGAGCCAAGTAGTTCCAGATGGTTGGCTGGTAAAGAGGTTGGCTTCATCGGCTCCTTGCAGATCATCTTGGTTGACAATTCTTGTAGTTCCTATTTGCAAACCACCCTGCCACGTTTCTGAAAATTTATAGTTGAAGGTAAGCCAGCCACCCATTTCGGTAATGCTGTAAAACAGAGGTTGTTGGGAGCTTAGGATTTGGTTAAGTAATACATCATTACTGGTGATATAGCCGTATTTGCTCTGTTGGAATGATTGGGCGTATGTGCGTGATAAGGCTTGGGAGGCTCCTAAGGCGTTGAGGTTGCCTAAATTGGAGGCATAAATGGCTTCACTTTTGATCTCTAAGCGATCCATTGGTTTGCTAACAAAGCCGAATGCATACCCTCCCGATTTCAAGCGGGTTGTGCCATCTCCTCCTAAACGGTAGGCAAGTGGAAATGTTTCTGTAGTGGAATTAATGTTTTGTACGTCCCATTGCAAAAAGGTACCGTCGCGGTTGCTGTCAATAAGCGGTTGGCGAACTTTCATATCTACTGTTAGTGCAGATAGGTACACCGTGGTAGATTCGCTAACTGCCCATTTGATCTGTCCTGCTAAGGTAGGTGCAGAATTTTTCTCAATCCCCAATACTACATCTGGCGTGCTATTTCGGCCGACGGTACCTGCGGCGATTGTAAAGGTAAAAGCTTCCCAGTCTAACCAGGCTCCGACCTGTTCTCTTTGCCAACCCGTATCACCGGCTTGGAAAAATTTTGAAACTAAGTTAAATGTATGTGGTCGTACCGGACCAAATATATCCCATTTTTGCCCAATAAAAATACCGTAATTTTTTTCAGGTTTATAATCTAAATAGGCTTGGCGTAGCCTAGGGCGAACCGCTACGTTTCCTTGGCTTTGGGAAAAATCAATAAAGTCCAGTTCCACGACTCCCTTTGCCTTTTGGGAAAACTCTTGTTTGACACCTAATGTGGTGGTTGCCGGGCTGATTGCCCAACGAGCTGTGTTGTCCCCAGCATTGACGCGCCGTTTTACCATTGTAGGTGCAAGTAGGCTTTCATTGCCATAGGTTAGTAAGGCTTTGTTGGCATAGTTTATATCTATTTTTACAAATCCATAAATTTTGGTTTTGGATTCTTCTGTTTTTTGTTCTTCAGCTAGTAGAGCGTAGGGGAGCAGGATGAGAGTTAGTAAGCATAGGCTTTTTTTTTAAAGTATTTCATGACAATACTTCCTTAATATTATGAGGATTTTTATAGGCAATGAAAAAAGAGAGAAAAAGACCATATTTGTGACAGTGGAATACACTTGCTAAAAAAAAGCTCATGGAATCTATGTTGTTTATGGCTTATGTTGAAATGCAACTAACAGATTTAGAAAAGTATGCTGACCAGGAAGTGCAATTACGCGGCTGGTTGCATGGAAAACGTGGAAGTAACAAACTGCAATTCCTCCAGGTTCGTAACTCTGGTAAGATCATCCAGGTGGTTGCTGCTAAAGAAGACCTAGGAGAGGAGAGCTTTGCCATTATCAAGGCTTTGCAACAAGAAGTTTCTCTATTGCTGCGTGGAGAATTGCAGGCTTCTGAAAAGTCTCCATTAGGCTACGAAATCATTCTAACAGAATTTGAGGTCCTGGGTCGCTCGGGAGATTATCCAATCACTCCTAAAGAACATGGAGTTGATTTTTTGCATAACAATCGTCATCTGTGGTTGCGCTCTAAAAAGCAATTAGCCATTCTAAAAGTTCGCAATGAGCTAAGCCATGCTATTCGCAAGTTTTTTTATGAAAATGAGTATTCTTTGGTAGATACACCCATTCTAACTGGTTCGGTAGGGGAAAGTGCCGGTACACTATTTGAGACAGAATACTTTGATCTGGGCAAAGCCTATTTAGCACAAACAGGACAGTTGTACCTAGAGTCAGCTATTTTTGCCCACAACCGAGTCTATTGCTTTGGTCCGACCTTCCGCGCAGAGAAAAGCAAAACGAGAAGGCATTTAACAGAGTTCTGGATGGTAGAAGCAGAAACCGCATTCATGGGCAATGAGGAAAATATTGCTTTGCAAGAAAAGCTGGTCAAAGCTGTTATTGCAGAAACGATTGCAAAGGCTAAGGATAGCTTAGAGGTTTTGCAGAGAGATATTTCTGCTTTGCAAGGGTTCCTTGAAAAACCCTTTGCAAAAATTTCTTACACGGAAGCGATTCGCATTTTACAGGAGCAGGGAGAAAATATTGAATGGGGAGAAGACATCAATGCAGATAGAGAGAATATCATTACCTCTCACTTAGAGGCAGCCGTTTTTATCAAAAATTATCCGTCTGTTATTAAGGCTTTTTACATGAAGCGTAACATGGAAGAAGATGGAACTGTGTTGTGCGCAGATCTCATCGCACCGGAAGGAGTCGGTGAAGTTATTGGTGGTTCGGAAAGGGAAGAGGACTATTCTTTGATCGAGAAGAAGCTCAAAGAAGAAGGCTTGCCCGTAGATACCTATTCCTGGTATATGGATCTGCGTAAGTATGGTTCTGTGCCACATTCCGGCTTTGGTTTAGGTTTGGAACGTTTGGTGGCATGGGTATGTGGTTTGCCGCATGTTCGCGAGTGTATCCCGTTCCCACGTCTAATGGGACGCTTAGAGCCATAAGTTTCGTTTTGAGGTTATTTGCTCAGGCTTTTTTTGATAAAAACTACATAGTCTTCTAAAGACATAAATAGGTTGACTTTCGCTTCCAATTCGCTAGAAGAGAGAATTTTGCCGATATGCTTTCCTGCGATGATGGAGACTTTTTTATTGCCAAAGAGGTGGATGATCTTTTCTAAGATGCTAATTTCTTCTTCGGAAAGCGATACAAAGTCCCTGATATCAAGAGCGATTTCTCGGTGAGCCGCTGCTTTCATAAAGTTGGAGTTGAAAACGTTGCGTATTTCTGGAAGTACGTATTTCTTAAGACCTGACTTGAAAGAAACCTTGATGATCTGTGGGGTAGGTGTTTCTATAATGATGTGGTTTTTTCGCAAACTGATATCGGAAGTTTTTTGTTCTCGCGAGATCTCTACCAGTTCTTTTAGCATGTTGAGTAGCTTGTACTTATCGATTGGCTTTACTAAGTAATCGATTACACCATGTTTGCGATTACCTATGACAAAATAGCGTTCTAGCTTGCTATAGATTCCGAGGACGGGGATGTTTTTTGTAGAAATATCGGTTTTCAAAGTACTTAGAGTTGTGCGAAATTCTTCATCGTCTTCCTCTATGCCTAGCATAATTACATCTGGCATAGCTGAGCGTGCATACTCAATTCCCTTTTTATGGTCAGGAGCAATGATCAGCTTATAGTTAGTTGGTGCTAGGTAGTGATCGATATGGTTTACAGCGTCTATGTCTTTCTCAATAATAATAATGTCAGCCATTGCTTGTGTATTGCCTCTTGTTAGTGTGTTCTCTTCTAACTGCTTCATACTCTGTACCTTCATTTTAAGAGATGGTAAATTTTTTTCAAGGAATATTTTCTTACATAGGAAATAAATTATTTCTTTCGTTACGACGGATAATACATACTTTTGTGGAAAAAGAAAGTACTATTTTTGCAAAATGAGAGTTATTTTTTAATATCCAACAAGGCCCAGCGAATTCCTTGGAAACTGCTACGGTGGTACAGAAGATCTTCGTGGTGGGCATAGGTAAAGAGTCGGTAGGAAAAGTTTTTTGTAGCTAGCTTTTCTTGGTCAGGGTACTGGATGCTCTCCTCCCATTCTCCAAATGGGAACACAGATGAGAGAGTTACAAAGCCCATTCCACCAGAGTCGGTTTTATTCTTCATCCTGCGCAGGAAATTGCTAATCGCTTTTGGGTTAATGGCTCCTGTCACTCCCCATTTTAGGCGGTTGTCTGCGCGATCGTAGTTCCAGACACGGTTGAGCTTACGGAAGAAGTCACTACCGTTTTGTAGATCGATGAAATGCCCGAGAATTGCAAGTGGTGCTTGTACTCCTTCGTGTGGGCTGGCTACAGTGAGGATTTTATGGACAGAACTGCGGTATTTTTCATGCAATGTCATAAATTTTCTAGCTATGAGTCCACCCATACTATGGCCAACTAAAATAACTTTGTCTTTTCCTGTGAGAACTTTTATACACTCGATAATATTGCTAATACGGTGGGCATAGAGCGTGAGATCGCCATTCCAGATTTCCGAAGTGAGGTTACTAGTGTAGTAGGAGATGAGCCAAACACTTGCTTTGGTTTGCTCTTTGGTTTTTCGACGGAATTGGTCATCTAGAATATCAACAGGTTCGTTTTGGTAAGATATTTCTATGGGTAGGTTCAGCGTACTGAGCTGGAAATCTTGATTGGTATAGTGGATTTTATAATAGTCATCTCCTACTAGTGTTTGTGCGGTTTTTTCCCAGTCTCTATTGCTGCCAACAATGCCATGCAAGAAAATTATTGGATAGTTGACGGAGATGTCTGAGTGGAGAAAGGTACTCCAATCATTTTTTGAGAAAAAATCCAATTTATGCTTGTACTCCTTAGCTAACTGGGTAAAATCATGAATCAAAGTATCTCACAGTCAAGGTTTTAATCCTAAAACATGCCTTTTTAGTTGAATTGTTACAAAAATACTAGGAGCTTGTTACAACGTTCTGTTAAAAATGAATCGACAGGGAAGAGAAAATCCAATTTATAGTAATAAAATCTTTAAATGGAAAGGCCGTACAATTGGAAACATTACTCTTTCATGTGATTTTCACAGTTTTATTTTTGATAGCAAACGTAGTGTTTGTTCGAGCGATACTTTATAGGTTGGGTCTGGTTTTTACAGCCCGAGACTCTAACTTTCACGAAGATTATAAAAAAAATCCGAATCTTAGTTTTCGTCTTAAGTCAGTTTTTGACAATGTAATTTTACAGAAGAAGCTATTCAATGAGCCTCTGCGCGGTATTATGCACGCTTTCATTTTTTATGGCTTCCTTATTTATACAATCCATACTACCAACCAAATGGTTGCAGGTGTCTTTGGCTATTGGATGGACATCAACCAACTCTACTCTTTTTCTTTGGTGGAAGCTATTTTAGGTTCTGGACCTGCTCATGCTTATGAGTTGATGGTACAAATTATTTCTTTCTTTGTCCTTTCTGGATTGGCTTATTTTGCTGGTCGCAGGTGGATTACAAAAGCGAAAGGTTTGGATTACCATTCACCTGCCTCTGCGATTGTAATAGGTCTTATCGCTACTTTGATGATCTCTACTCTGATTGGTGAAGGAGCCAAGGCGGTTTCTGCCACTTATTCGGCTTCTAGCAACCAGAGCTTTATTGCTACAGGAATTGCTGCTATTTTGGGTGTTAGTGGGAGTTCCGCAGATTTACTCTACCAAATCATGTGGTGGGTTCATATTGGTACCGTTTTTGCTTTTATGCTCTACGTTCCTACCTCTAAACACTCACACCTCATTTTTGCTCCGATTAATTTCTTTTTTGCTACAGATACTCCTAAAGGTGCTCTTTCAAAAATGGATTTAGAGGATGAAAGCGAAGATGCGATTTGGGGTGTTACCAATGTCCAAGATTTCCCATGGCCAAACCTTTTAGATGGCATGGCTTGTATCGAGTGTGGCCGTTGCCAGGTGCAATGTCCTGCCAACCGCACCGGCAAGGTTTTGAATCCAAAAGCAATCATTGTAGATTTAAAGCACGCTTTGCTGGAAAAAATGCCAGAAGTACAAGATATTAAAAAGAAAACAGCTGCTGATAAGCTTGCTGAGGCATTGGCAGAGAAAGATACTTCGGTTATCAATAATTATGACGGCCTTACGGAAGAAGCTCTCTGGGGTTGTACTACTTGCTATGCTTGTGTAGAAGCCTGCCCTGTTGGCAATAACCAGGTAAATGCCATTGTAGAAATGAGAAGACACCTCGTTTTGACCGAGTCTAACTTTCCTACAGAACTGCAAGGAGCTTTCCAAAATATGGAGAATAACTCGAATCCTTGGGGTGTAGGTGCACATACGCGTGCCGACTGGGCAGAAGGCTTGGGTGTGAAAACCATGGCAGAAGATTCCAATGTGGATATCCTCTATTGGGTTGGCTGTGCAGGAGCTTTTGACGATAGAAGCAAGAGTGTTGCCCAGTCCTTTGTAAAAATTCTGCAAAAGGCTGATGTGAATTTCGGTATTTTGGGCACAGAGGAAAACTGCTCTGGAGACTCTGCCAGACGTGGTGGAAATGAGTACCTCTACCAAACACTTGCACAGATGAACGTTGATACCATGAACGGTTACAATGTGAAAAAAGTGGTTACTGCTTGTCCGCATTGCTACAATACCATTAAAAACGAGTACCCTCAGTTCGGTGGAGATTTTGAAGTATTCCACCACAGTGAATACATTAGCCAGTTAGCGAGCGAGGGAAAGATCGATGTAGCAGTTGCCGAAGACGCTGCAAGCGGCAAGTATACCTACCACGATTCTTGCTATATCGGCCGTTACAACGATATATACGATGCACCGAGGGATGTTGTGAAGAAGATTTCTGGCGGTAAGTTGGAAGAGCCTTCTGACCACCATACGAAAGGTCTTTGCTGTGGTGCCGGTGGAGCTCAGATGTGGATGGAAGAGCAGGGTGAAGACCGTGTAAATGTCAAGCGAACCAATCAATTGCTTGATACGGGAGCCGATACTCTAGCCGTAGCTTGCCCGTTCTGTATGACAATGATGTCTGACGGTGTCAAAGATGCTGGAAAAGCAGAAACTGTCAAAGTAAAAGATATCAGTGAACTCGTCGCTGAAAATCTAAAATAAAAAGTTCCTCTTTCCCCCTAGCAAGACAAAATGTGTTTTGTGATAGGGGGATTCTTTTCTCCCTCCCACAAAAATCTTTCTTTAAAATAGTTTTAGTGCTATTGCTTATACAATAAACTTATCTACTAGATCGTTCATGCTTTTAGAGACATCGTTGAGGTCTTCGATGTTCTTTTCAATGTCACTCACGTGCTGTTTTTGTTCTTCTGCATTGCTAGAAGCGTTGGCAGTAATTTCAGCGTATTCTGTGGAGTATTTATTTATGATTTCCATGCCTTTGAGAATTTCTTTGCCGCTCTCCTTTTGGCTGCGGATTTTATTCGCCACCTCAGAAGTGTAGGCTTTGATGTCACCCAGAGAGTCTATGTTCTCATGAAATGCTGACACCGTTTTTTGCAACAATTGGAAGTTTTCCGCATTATCAGTGATCGCCTGCTTCATCGAGGAACTTGTATTTTCTACAGAGCTTTGGATTTCTCGCATGAAATTGGTGATCTCCCGTGTCGCTCGCATGGATTCATCGGCCAATTTGCTTACTTCACTGGCAACCACTGCAAATCCTTTGCCTAACTCTCCAGCTCGTTCTGCTTCGATGGCAGCATTTAGAGATAAAAGGTTGATCTGTCCGGCAATTTTGGAAATCACCGAAATGATTTTATCAATTTTCTGGGCGCGTCCTCCTAGATTCTCCATAAATTGTGCTGTATTTTGGATGCTGTCATTGAGCTTCTGCATACTTTCGATTGTCTGTTGCGATATTTGGCTACCAGTGTTGGAAACTTCTACAGAAGATTCTACTTTTACCAAGGATTGTGCTGACAAATCCTGTAAGACATCGATATTATTTTGCATGTTTTGCATCGATTCTTCGATGATGTGAATTTGATCGGATTGTTGCTTAGCTCCTTTGCTAATTTTTCTGCTAAAAACCAATACCATACTATTTCCATTGCCGATTTTTGCAGACAATTGGTGTAAGTTTTCAGCTAGGTCAAGTATCATTTTGCTGTCTTCGGAGACATGAATGACAGTTTGTTGGATTTCATTGGTATAGCGGTTGATTGTTTCGGCAATTTCTCCAATTTCATCTTTGCGGTGTAGATCAAATTTTTTGCTGAGATCTAACTTATCCTTACCTACCGCAGTTTCTAAGTTCTCTTGCAGCTCGATAATAGGCTTTCCTACCACAAACATCATGGCAATAGAGGTTGTGACAGTTACAAATACAATGATTAGCAACACCAATCCGATTAAGTTGAGTGTGTATTTGGTAACCTCCTTGTTGATGATCTCGGTAGAGCAGTAAAATAAAACTGTAAATCTATCGTCTATGGTGACTGGGAAGGCAAAACGGTACAAATTCTCATACTTGTCCGTCGCTGGAAGCTGTTTGTTGGCTTTTTCAAGATCTTGTGGTAGTAATTCTGGGGGAGACTCTTGAGAGCTGATTATTTTTTGGTTAGAGGGATGAAATAATACGACCGCTTGTAAGCCATACTCTTTTTCGATCATTTGCAAGCGGTGCCGGAAGTCTTCGTAATCTTTAGATTTCATAAGAGCTTCTATATCGGGTTTTAAGATATTGGTTAAGGATTGGAACTTTTGCTGTGTCTGTAGGATTAGAGTATCTTTTCGTTTTACAACACTAAAGACCCCAATGATCAATTCGATAGTAAAAATTGAAACAGCGGCTGCTAGTATGATATGCAGAGTTAATTTTTTGCCTCTCATCCGCTGCGATTTTTTACTAATTTCTTAGAAAGTCAATCGATAAAAGTGCAGGTAAAAATAGTTACGCATAAGTTTTTCCTTGGACAGGAAGTTGTATTGGTAAAATAATATTGACAAGAAGTCATTATTTTTAAAGTAATGGAAATTCTATTACAATATTGTAATTAATTTGAAAAATAGGAATATGTGAAATGAAACTCCTCCACGGGATGATTGTATTCAAGGTTCTCGTTAATTTTTATTACCAACATCTCTTTACCCTTCTTTTCCAAACCCAACAGTTTTCTCTAGGATTAAGAGAATTTTGCAACAAAGAATTGATAAAACGTGCTCTACAGTCCTTTTGTTTTTCCATTCTCACATTTACAGGCTTGTTGTTCTTTTCTCACCTGATGCAACAAATACGCGGCGTTATCTACCCTGTAGAACTCTCAGAAGCCTTTCGCCAAGTTCCTTCTCTACAGATGAAAGGCAGTTTGTTCATCCCTTGGGAGCGAATGCTCTACTTTCCCTTGGTTTGGTGTCTGTATGTAGGTTGTATCGCAAGCACACATTTCTTTTTTTCCTTTATGTCTCGTAAGAAAAATCGCTCCTTGGGCAAGTCATTTGTTTTGATGAGTTATGCAAGTCTACCGCTTGTGCTGGCTGGGTTTGTGACCAATCTCTTATTTGACATTTGGCCAGCGATTCCTGGGCGTAGTCTGTATTTCTTTCTCGCGCAAGTGACAGTCGCAGGAATTGTTTGGTTTATCGCATGGGTCTGGCAAATTAGAATTTTTATCTCGCTACGCAAACAACTTTTCTTTGGCTCCAATAACACTCCCACTAAGAAACGAAGAAAACTGACTTGGAGAAATTTGCTTAGAGTCTGGCGAAAGTATCGAGCGAAATTTATCTTACGTTTGCAAGCCTC
>JBCCIA010000196.1:0-10333 GCA_039028475.1 Spirochaetota bacterium
GATTTGGCTATTTCTCCTTTACTTTTGGATTCCTGAAAATAAAGCCTTACGGCATTTTGTTTAAATTCTTCTGGGTATCTTCTCATTGTCAGCTCCTTTTTTAGGGTTAACTTGAGTGTCTACTTAATGGGGGGAGGTTCAAATCTATCACGTTCTGCTTCAAGATATTTATTATTATACAAGGTCTTATATTTATCGAACTCTACAATTACATCATCAAATTGATTTAAATCGATGCCTATCTTTTTGTAAAAGATTCTAATTTGTTTATTTAACTCTTCAATTTCTCCAGGTTCTTGGTATTCAAATTCAAGTTTAAGTTCTAACTTTTCTTTTTTCAAAAATTGTTTGATAACCTCCTCATACTTTTCTTTAGATGAGATATCACGAGATTCGTAAACTTTATTCTCTGTTATGCCACCTTCTCCTACAACTTTACCGCTAAGTTCACCTCCAACGACACCACCTGTTATATTACCTTTTCCAGCTCCTTCTACCGTTCCTTTAATTTCAGTAGCTGTGTCTCTAGAGACAAGACGCTCTTTGGGACTATCATTCACTGAAGAATGATAAAGCCTATCTATTCTATCTTCATCAATATATAGAAACCTTACACCTGATAAATTATTAATTTCGTTTTTTTTCCTTAATAGAGGTTCATCAAGGTCTTCTTTTTTAGTTAGTTTTTCTTTTTTATCGTTTTTAATAATAGCCAAATACTGTTTAAAGTGTTCCTTCTCGGTTCCATTAGTATTTTTCAGTTGAATGCAAATGATCCTTTGTTTAGGAGGTTGGGATAAAAACTCTTCTTTACTTTTTTCAATGAATGTTACTTTTGTTGCTCCTCTAAAAGTAACCTCTTTGTCAGTGTCAACTTTTACAGGATCTTCCAATTCAACTTCTCTAATCTCATATAGTTCTATTTTAGTTTCATCAAGCATTTTTCCAACCTCTTAACATCATTTAATAACATGACAAAAAATGTAAATCAGAAATTATAAAAAGACTTTTCTATTCTTTTCCAATTTCCAAATCAATAGAAAGTTGCCGAGAGTCTTTCCTTATACTCTCTAACAAAGAATCTTCTCTGTAACCAACATAAGAAGGTTTATACTTCTCATTTTTCTTAAACTCATCCTGTTCTTTTAAGAAAGAAGTATACTGCTCAATCCAATGGGTATCTCTTTTTGGTGGACGACTTAGGTGCTTTTTAAACCGATTGATAAATATCTTCTCTTCTCTATCATTATCATTTCCAAAAGCAATTTTATCTGTATAATAACGACGAGCAAATTCAGCTTGGCTAATTCCAAGTTCCTGCAGTTTTTCTTTCAATTCTGAAATTTTTTCTTCAATTGTCACTAACTGTCACTACCCAATATGCTATTATTCATTATAGAAGACATAAATCTGTCTTACTATAAAACCAAAGGAGGACTTCAATGTCCAAATCCCAACAACAAAAAAACAATGACCATAAAGCAAACCAGAACAATCCAAACAAAGGGACTTCTGGAACCAATAAGACTTACGATAAAGCCCAAGGCAATCGAGGTAAACAGCTAAACCCAAACAACAAAAATAAGAAGTAAACTAAAACATTTTCAAGCCGGGTAAAGTATACTTTGCCCGGCATTTAACCAATTCATAAGAAAATAATTTTGCATTCTTCTCCAGTTCTCCATATCGATATTTATCTTGGCATGCATCTAAAGCACAAATACAGATTTGTCGTTTTAACCGATATACCGCTTTCCACATAAAAATAGAATCAGAATTTGTGCATGTGTCAATAATTGAATATATACTGCCTATGCTATAATTATTAGACAGATATCGAGTTTCAGGACTTTTGTAATCTTCATAATATTGGCCCCCAAAAAAAGAAAGAGTAAGCATAACCACTCCTGATGCAAAATTCTTTAGCTCTATTTTCCATGAAAACAATCGTTTCGAACAATTAGAACACCTAACATACTTATCAATAGGAAGTTCATTCTCATGATTGCAGGAAGAACATGTAATTTGAAGATTCTTTAAAGGTTCCATGAAAATTGCTTAAAATAGGCACATTATCCATAAAAAGAGTAAGTAAGATAATTTTACCAGAAAAAAGTATTATTGTTTCGAAAAAAACACTCGACAATCCACCAGTACCAACAAATATTTACCCATGCACTTTGTTTTGAATTTACCAAAAAGGAGAGCGTTTATTCGAAAAAAAAATTTCTGAAGTGAAAAGCTCTCAGCCCGGTTCCAGCGATCAAACAAGACCCGGACTGAGATACTAGCCCGAAGGCGTAACTCAAAAGTCTGTGTACTAATAGTACACGGTCAAGCGTTTTACACCCTCGGGAAATCCATAACCAAAACAGGAGAATTTCCCATGATTCCAAATTTAGACTTAGACTATTTACGAGGTCTCACCGACCGACTTTCCATCGCAGTGTCGCGTAGCAATAAAGTAGAAACCTACTCCGCCAAACGCCGGCAGGGCTACCACGACTTTGCCCAGGATCAAATCAAGTATATACAGCTTTGCTTTGATACCTTGCTGGCCGAAGACTAAAAAAAACAGATCGTTCTCTGGGTTGGAACTCCGCTCGGGGAACGGTTTTGCTCTTAGTCTGAAGGAAAATATATTCAGATATACAGAAGGAATTTTAAGAATGAAGAGAAAGAGTGATCTTGGCCTGTATGATACTGTAAATCCCGCGATTCCAGGATTTCTTATTTTCACCTTTGAAAAAATCAGAAAAATACAATTTTCGGAACTACTCCAGGATCACAATCTCAACGAAATTGGGTTTGATCCAAATATAGCCTTCTACTTGGATAGGCTTGGAGACTTTGAAAGTACCAAAGACTTAAATCTACACAGGGCGAATCGAGTTCGTAACCTGGCCAAACATTATGCAATTTGTGAACTATTCTATACAAATAAAATGACCTCCAAAATAGAATCTGAAATCAAACAAGCCAGCTATGACTATGTGTTAATTGCAGAAGTAGAAGATATAGTTAAATCCTTTCACAATGCCCGCCTTAAATTTACTAGGATTACTGGGAATGGCACCTTTTGTAAAATAAAAGATGTAGCTAAAATACTAGCAATACACAAAGAACATTACCTATGGGAAGAAATGGGAGTTCTGACCCACGGATAAACTCTGTAGGAACGGACTTGCCATCTTTGCTATTTGAAACTTTTAGACTAAAAAAGTCTTTCTACCCGTTAGCTTTGCTCCTGTGACCAACTCTTACCCATACTCACATAGTACAGCACAGGAAACAACAGCAATGTAAGGATGGAAGAAACACCAAGACCAAAGATAATGGCATAGGCGAGACCAGCCCAAACAGGGTCACCAGCAATTGTTAAAGAACCTAAAACGGTAGTTATCGTTGTCAGCATCACGGGTCGGAATCGTGTGATACCAGCTTCGAGTAACGCATCCTTTAGAGCATAATTCTGCAATTTCAAATGATTTAAATATTCCAGCAAAATGATAGAATTGTTTACCGCAATGCCAGCCAAAGCAATGACACCGATCATCGAAGTAGCCGTAAAATAAATTCCCAAAGAATAATACAAAAATAGGAAACCAGGCAAAACACCGAGCAGACTCAAAGGAATGGTAGATAAAATCAACAAAGGTTCCCGAAAGGAGCCAAACTGGGCAACCAAAACAAAGTAAACCAAGAACACTGCAACCCCCATTGCCAAACCTAAGTCGCGAAATACTTCCAAAGTCAATTCCCACTCGCCACCTAAAGAAATTTGGATATTTTTTCCATCTGAGGAAGTATACTCTACACCTAAAAGCGATGTCTTGCGGATCTTTCCTTGTCCATCGGGTAGTTTGTATTTCCAGAGAAAAGCGAGTAAGTCAATCGCGGCATAGGTAATGGAACGGTTGGCCATATCCCCATAGACGTAACTGGTATTTTGGTTGTTTTCTCGGTATAGAGGACTGATTACAGAATCCTCGCGGATGGTAACAAGCTCTGACAAAGGGACACGCAAACGTAAGGCGTTGTAGACAAAGATCTGCTGAAGGGTTTCTTTTTTACTACGGAACTCTTTTGCCATCTGCAATTTGATATACTCTTGCTCTCGGTTCGAATCCTGGTGGTAGATACCAATGATATCCCCAGCATAGGCAGTTTGCAAAGTGTTTATCACATCCGCTACATTTACCCTTCTCTGCGAAGCATTGATATGATTGACTTCGACTTGGATACGGCTTGCCTTAGAGGCAACAGAGGTGTCTGTATCCACAACTTCTTCTACACCATTCACAACGGGGAGTAAATCCTTGGCAATCTCTTGCCGCAACTTGTCATCTTCCCCTATAATACGCAGCAATAAGGTGGAAAGTACAGGTGGCCCAGGTGGGTCTTCTACGAGTTTTATCCGAACGTCATACCCTTTTTGTTCTGCGATAAGGGCTTGTAATTTGGGACGGATTTGCATGACCAATTCTTCCGAGGAGACACTTCGCTGTTTGGGTGGCAACAAGGCAACGCGCAGAGTGGATTGGTTGCTATTGCTACGCGCAGAAACACCACGAAAGAGACCATTAAAGTCTAGAATAGGCGGAGTCCCCACATAGCTTTGTAGCATGAGTACATTTGGATCACCCAATAGTTGAACTTCTAATTTTTTAGTTACTGCTAACGTCTCTTGTAGAGAAACTCCTTCGGGTAGATCCACATAGAGAAAGAATTGTTCCTTATCAGCTTTTGGCAACATACGGAACTTCACCAAAGCAACCGCTGGTAAAATGCAACTCAAGAGCAAAAGCAAGACAACCAATGACAAAGCAAACCGTCTTTGCCAAGCAGAGTCTAACAGAGACCGCAAACAACGCTGGTAGAGAGAAAAAAAACTGTTGCCGAGAAAAAGCAGGGGAGCAAGAAGTTTTTGCCACAACCGAGCCAAAAGTCCTGAGGTATACGTTCCACTTCTCAAAAAAACCAAGGCTAGCCAAGGGTTGATGGTATAAGTGATGAAAAGTGCTAACACCAAAGCAGTGGGGACAAAAAAGGGAATGGGACCCATGTATGGCCCCATCATGCCAGTAACAAAGGCCATCGGCAAAAACGCCAAAACGGTAGTCACGGTAGAAATAAACAAACCGACTCCTACTTCATTGACAGCTGCAACAATTGTTCGCATTTTGAAGGAAAGCTCCTTTTCTCCCTCTTCTGGAGAGGATACTTTCAATTTACGAACAATATTTTCAATCACAACAGTTGCACTATCAACGAGTAAACCCAACGAGAGAATCAAAGCAAAGAGAGTGATCCGGTTGGTATTTTGCCCAGCGATATAGCCAACACCAAAAACCGATGCCAAAGTTAGCGGAATCGAGATTCCTACCAAAAGGGCAGCACGAAAATCTAAGGACACTAGCAAAATCACCACAACGATGGCAATCGCCTGTAGGAGGTTTACCAAAAGACCACTTATCTCCTGCCTAGCTACGCGCCCTTCATTGACAATGATCTTAGCCGCCACTTGCTCATGTAAAAACCCTTTCTGTTGTACCAGAACTTCTACCTGTTCAGTGACATCCGAGATGTTTGCAGGAGATTGCTTGGCAAGGCTGATCAAAACTACATTTTCTTTTGTAGATGTATCTTTCTTCTTACGAATGTGCCTGACATATTCCTCAATTTCTGCGGTTTCCATCACCACATCAGCCACATCTTTTAAACGAATCAGGCCAGCATCTCCTACTAAAAGTACCACATTTTGTAAGTCCTCTGCGGATTTTATAGTACCATTTACTTCAATAGGTATATACTTTTTCGGAGTTTTGATAAGACCAGCTGGACGAAATAAGTTTTGTTTTTGCAATGCGAGTTGGATTTCATTGATACTGACACCGCTCTTTGCCATACGTAAGGGGTCGATCAAGACCTTTAACTCCCGTTTCCGTCCCCCCACAACGTCGATGCTGTTCACCCCTTCAATTTGTCGCAAACGTTCCCGCAAAGAGAAAGCATACCTGCGCAGAGCAATAGGAGAGAGTTGCTGGGAAGAAATTGCCAGTACCAACACAGGTACATCATCAGGATCTATCGAACGGATCAAGGGCGGTTTGATACCAAGAGGAGCACTGACAATCCTACTGTTGATACGATCTGTAAGTATGATTTTAGCCTGTTCAAAGTCTTTGCCAACAAAAAAGTTCACATTGAGTACGGCCTTGCCCCCATGGTAAGTAACGGAAAAAATATCTTCCACCTGGGGAATATCACGAATTATATTCTCTAAAGGTATGGTGATCTGTTGCAAAACTTCTTCCCTACTCGCACCTGGGTATTCCACTAACACCTGGAAGGCAGGGGCTACAATTTTAGGATTGTACTGTTTGGGAGTGAGAAAAAAAGAAAATCCGCCCCACAAAAAAAGCGTAAGCAATAGTAGAAAGGCTAACTTACCATTGGAAACAAAGATTGTAGTAAGTTTGCCCGTCCAATTCAATTTCATATGCTTTATAGGCAAATGCAATTGATGCAAGTGCAAGCCTTTTTTCCAAATGCATAGTTCGAAGAAGAGCAAGAAAATTGACGAAAAATAGCAAATACAAATGCTGGAAACTACTATGAAACAAGACATTGCAGCAAGTAATGCAAAGGAAAAGTTTCCAATTATAGCTATTGCTTTGGTTTTCTTTACTATGCTACCCGTTACCATGATTGTTCCTGTATTTAAGGATCTCATCAAAGATCGCTTAGGAGGGGACAATCTAATGGTCTCTCTGTTCATGAGTACGGCAATGTTGGGTTCCTTTTTATTTTCTCCCATTGCTGGGCATTACTCGGATCGCTTGCAAACACGTAAGAAATTCATTGTAGTTTTTGCCTTTTTAGATAGCCTATGCTTTCTCTTACTTGCGAAAAGCCAATCCTTGCTGGTACTACAAGTTGTTCGTTTTTTGGAGGGGGCTTGCCATATCTTTGTAATTGGACTTTTGCTATCCCTATTATCCGACCGTGAAAATGACCCTGGAAATGTACGATTTTTTCGCAAAGGGGTTCTCTTAGGACTTTCTGGTATGTTTCTGAGTTTGGGGGTTGGGATGGGTTCTCCTCTCGGAATTTTAGGTAGGAAGAATCCAGAAGTCCCCTTCTATGCTGCTTCCGCAATCATGTTGGCTATTGGCCTATTTTCCCTCTTTTTCTTAAAAGATTATCCATTTGTCCATAGTTCAGAGGCAACCTGGAAGTCTTGGATAAAGGCATTTCGCAGGAATAAACTGATCCTCTTGCCTTATATGTATACTTTTATTGATAGATTCACCGTTGGCTTTTTAGTTACAACTTTTAACTTGCATATGCGGGAAAACTTACAGTTTCAAGCCGGGAAGGTAGGTATGTTCCTATCATTTGTACTCATTCCAATGAGTTTATTGTCTTATCCTTTCGCCCTTTTATCACGCAAAATAGGAACTTTGCCTCTAATGATGGCAGGTTCTTTATGCTATGGTATCTGTTTAGCCATCGCTGGTAGTACCCAGGAAGCCGATACTCTGGCATTTCTATTCTTACTTTGTGGATTTGGGGCAGGAGTCATGTTCGTCCCTTCTATGATTTTGGCATCAGAACTATCTCCGCCGGGATACAATGCCAGTGTTATGGCAGGCTTTACAGGAGCTGGTTCAGTAGGTTTTATGCTGGGGCCAATAGTATCCGTAGTACTACAACGTTACCTTGTACAACTTGGGCAGCAAGAGAACTCCTTTTCTATTGTATCCGCTTGTATGGGATTTTCAGAAATTTTAGTTGTGCTTATATCCATACCTATCTACAAAAAAGTCACCAGGAGTCAGTTATGAGTTATCCTTTACAGAATTATCTAGTCTACCTCATCGTTGCAGCAACTTCTATTCGCTTGCTCTACCCTTTTTTAAAATTTCTTTACCAAAAGTTTATTAGTAAAACACCTGCCGCAAAGCAAAATGAATACAGTTGTTATTCCTCTTGTGCAAGTTGTGGTGTGAAACAATAGAGGGCAGAGAATGGCAATACCTAAAATCCAAATTCCGCAAAAACCAAATTATAAAAAGATTTCGTTAGAAGAGGATTTCTTTTCTCTATTCCAAAAGATTGAGAAAAACTTCACCACCTGTTTCTTATTTGAATCTTTAGGAACGGAATACGATTCACGCTATTCGATTATCGGCTTCTCACCTAAAAGCATCATCAAAGCTAGGGGTAAATCGCTGTTTATCGACGAAGAAGAGTATCTTTCAGACAACCCATACTATTTGTTACGCGAATACCTTCCTACCAATGTTTTGACAAGGCTCTATGCAGGAGGTTTGATTGGTTATTTATCCTACGAAAGTATGAATTACTTCGAACCAAGTTTGCAATTGCCCTTGCACAAAGACTTTGAAACATTTCTCTTTGGACTTTTTTTAGACGGCCTAATTTTGGATACTATGACAGGAGAAATTTTTTATTTCTACTATGGTAGCGAAGAGAGCAATCGCAGTGAACAGGTAATCGCTATTGCAAAACAAAAATTGCCAACGAATCCTGGCAACCCTAAAGTTGATTTCTTGGGATATACTATGACCCGTGACGAGCATAGACGGGCCGTATTACAAACTATCGAAGAAATCAAGTCTGGCAACACATTCCAATGCCAAATAGGCTTCAAAAGTGAATACAAAATCACTGGAGATACACTTCCTATATATGCAAAACTACGCCAAGTGAATCCATCACCGCATATGTTCTATTTTAAGCATGGGGATAAGAAAATCATTGGAGCTAGCCCCGAGTTGCTCTTTCGTTTGCGAGATGGCGATATGGAAACCTTTCCCCTTGCTGGCTCAATCAGACGTGGTAACAAAGACAATCCGGGAGAAGACCTGAAAATGGCGAGAACCTTGCTCAATGACCCCAAGGAAATTGCGGAACACAATATGTTGGTAGATTTGCACCGCAACGATCTAGGTAGGGTTGCACGCTATGGTAGTGTGAAGGTACGCCGCTTGATGGATGTCAAAAAGTTCAGCCACATCCAACACATCTCTAGTGAGGTAACAGGAGTTATCAGCAAGAAGGATGACATGTTCTCAGGTTTAGCCAGCAATTTCCCAGCAGGAACACTTTCAGGAGCTCCTAAAATTGAATCGATGAAAATCATTCATCGTATGGAAAGCGATCCCCGAGGTCCTTATGGGGGTTCGATTGGGCATTTCGGACTTGATGGAAATTGCATCTTTGCCATCCCGATTCGTTCCCTGTTCATATCTGGTACTGATGCCTATACACAAGCATCGGGAGGTATTGTCTATGACTCTACACCTGAAAATGAATACGATGAGATTATGCGCAAATCAGCAGCAATGGCTTCCGTTTTACAGCACTTCCAGGAGGATGCCAAATGAAAGTATTACTTATAGACAACTACGACTCTTTTACCTACAACCTTTACCAATTCGTAGGGGAGTTACTGGAAAAGCAAGATATTGGCTTTCAATTAGATGTGAAAAGGAATAATGAGATTTCCCTAGAACAAATATATGAAAAACAATACCAACGTGTAATACTCTCACCAGGACCGGGAGAACCAGGTGATAAGAGTTATTTTGGAGTTTGTTCCCAAGTAATCCTAGAATATGGAAAGACCCAACCAGTTCTAGGAGTGTGTCTAGGTATGCAAGGAATTGCCCTATACTTTGGTGGCAAGATCGTTCGAGCCAGTATACCCAAGCATGGAAAAATTAGTAAAATCACCCATGATGGCAGAGGAGTTTTTAAAGGGTTACCGCAAGATCTAGAAGTAATGCGCTACCACTCCCTCATTGCAGAAATTGCTAGTCTACCGGATTGTCTAGAAGTTACTGCACAAGTGCCGCTGGCAGAAGGAAACTATGAAATTATGGGGGTTAGGCATAGAGAGCTTCCCATTGAAGGTATCCAATTCCATCCAGAATCTTTCGCTACAGAAGGTGGCAAAGTTATGCTGGCAAACTTTCTCTTTCCTAATAGTTAAGTATGTTTAAAGTATTTTTACTGATTGTATCACTAGTTTTTTTTCCCGTACTTGCTAAAAGCAAAGTTCCTTCTTACCAAGAAATGGAGAGCAAATTAAAAGAAACTTGGGATGCGCAGATACCCGTACCTTATACAAAAATTGTCAAAAAAGATTTATTGGGCAAAGGCATTGTACTTTTACGTGGTAAAAAAAGGAGACGTTACTACTTATATACCTTTCTGGTATACCTCCCTAGATACAAAGAAGAGAATAAACAACCTGTCGTTGCCGGTAAAGGGAAAATATTGCAGTAAGATTGTATTTTGA
>JBCCIA010000197.1:0-10323 GCA_039028475.1 Spirochaetota bacterium
AACAAGAAACCCGATCATCAAAGAGGCCATCGAAGCCCTACAAGACATATCCCTAGATAGAAAAACCAGAGACTACTACGAACTACGTCTCAAATCAGAACGTGACTTCAATGCCAGGGAAGATTACGCGTATGATAGAGGGATTGAACAAGGAATAAACAAAGGGGTTCAAAAAGAACGCAAAAGGGCTGAGAAACTTCAGCAAGTTCGAGAAAGAAAAATTGCTCTTCGCACAGCTACCAAGCTAAAAAAGTCTGGTATGGATATTGACTTTATTATTGGAATTGTAGAACTAACAGAGAGTTACCTAGAGCGATTTTTTAAGAAAGCTCGTATATAGACCCTGCCCCTCGGCTACACTCGGGGGACCAAGTTGTTCGGTATTTTAAGAAATGTTCTCTCTATACACCATGTAAGAGCCTGCTTGAGAATAAAGCTGAGAGTTCTTGCAACTTACCTCTATCAAAACGATTCCTTGCCTATTTTGATTTTCTTCAGCTCGGGATTTTCCAGTTCCATGCCGAGCCGCAAGAAAGAAGAATAAGCATCTAGACGAGCATCTACCGAATCGATGGAGTTAGCAATTTTGCGTGCAGAAAACCAATTTCCCATTTCAATGTGATACAAAGCCAAACTATGCAGAATCACATTCTTAGACTGTTCTACTTCAATTTTCTTAGCGTATTGCAAAGACTGCTGTAAAAAGCTCTCTGCCTTACCCATATTGTCTTTCTTACGAAAAAAGAGAGACACTTTTTCCAAAGCAACCGCTCTATCAGACAAAGACTTTATTTTAGCAATAAGTTTTAGAGCCATTGGAAAAAATACGCTATCTTCTTTCACCTGCAAGGAAACCTGCAACGATTTTTCGGCAATATAACGGAGAGAACTAGAACGATAGGATTCGTAAGGAATGACACCAGCAATGCCTGCGGCTTTTTGCAAAATCTCTTTGGCTTTTGACTTATCTTGCAATTGCGCAGCGACAATGGCAATATCGGACAAAGCAGAGCATTTGTAAATATCTTCACGGATTCCTTTTGCAACACTAACCGATTTATCGATAAAAGTCAGAGCCTTTTCACTGTCGCCTAACTCCAATGCGAGACTAGCAATATCCTTGAGAGCCGCAGCCTTGTCATAATCATAGCGAATTCTCTTGGCATAGCGAATTGCCTTCTGCATCACCTGGTAGGCTTCTTCCTCGTCCTTGATCTTATGGTAGCTACTGGCAATATCGCGCAACAGGCCTGCGCGAGACTCATAAGAACCGACGTCTTCGGCACTCTTCCAGGCTTGCTGTAAAAACTTTTCTGCATTTTCTTTCTTATTATTCTCTAAGGCAATTTTGGCCAAAGTAAAATAACAAGTACTGCGATCGGCGTCTAGGCTAATTTCATCGGTAACCTCATCTGCAATATCGAGGAAAGACTCCCTTTTCGTCTCCTCATAGAGATGTGCTGCCCCTAGAGAGATCTCGCGTAAGGTTGCAGACTTGTCTGATTTGTATTTTATATCTTTTGCCCAAGACTCTGCGTCTTTTAGATACACCGCATCATTCTTCTCCAATGCTATATACAAATACGTACGAGCAATATGCATATAGGCAGAGTACTTATACGAGTTACTACGAATTTTCCTTGGTAATTTTTCAACATCCTCTAGTAACTCTTTGGCTCGCTCCATTTCATTGAGACGTACGTACAATTTGCTAACATCTAACAAACCAATGATTTCGTAATAAACCTCAGAACGCCCAACTACTAGCTCTTCTGCCGCCTGCAAAGTATCCAAAGCCTTGTCGCGAACGTATAGCTCTAAAAAAACATTAGAAATTTTTAATAATAGATCAGCCCTCGCTTTGCGGTTGGCAATTTTATTGGCAATTTTACTAGATTCTTCTAACAAAGCAACTGCTTCTTTTTTATAAGTATTTTGATAGCTTTCTTTTGCAATTTCTATGAAAAGCTCTACCTTTTCGATAGAAGGTTCCAACTCTTTTGCATTTTCATGTGCTAGCTGTAGAAAACGTTTGGATTTTATTTTATCGCTCAACTGGTAGGCTACTTTGGAAGTATTGATAAATAGGGATGCTTTTTTTTCTGGTTCATCGATAAAGCGAATGATACGCAAAGCCTTTTTAGGTTCCCCAGAAATCATAAGTGCAATGGTTGCTTTTGCAGAATAGCGAAAATCAGAAGATTGAAACGATAGAGCAATCAGATCACGCTTTAGTTGCCAAATTTGTCCAGTTGGAGTTAGCCATAGGATCAAAGGGGAGCTTAAAAACAAGGACAATCCAAATACCTGTAGAGTTCGAAGCACAATGTTTTTCTCCGACTCAAACACCAAACGTTCTTTATCTTCTTTGTTAGTTCCCCAGGTTAGAAACGTAGTATAACGTTTAATGCGAGAGTATTCTTTTATGCTCAATAAGTGCTTTTTGGAACGTTCGTT
Organism: Spirochaetota bacterium; assembly: GCA_039028475.1. Taxonomy (GTDB): domain Bacteria; phylum Spirochaetota; class Leptospiria; order Leptospirales; family Leptospiraceae; genus JBCCIA01. Next base: position 2,458 of record JBCCIA010000197.1, read on the forward strand.
ACCTAACCACTCCTTCACTCTCTGGCTCAAAATTTGGTCCGTTTTTTCGACGCGGTAGATGAGCGCACCTGCGAGTTTTTGCAGAGGAGGAATCAATTTTTCGTGCGAAAGCTCATAGGAAGGCTTTTGGGTTTTACTGGTAGACTTTAAGATCAAACCCAATCGTTCTAACCAATCCAGGATCTTTTGTACAGAGGACTCATTCATTTGTAGACGGGTCTGGATAAACTTGAATGTTTTCAGACCAGCGCGAACATTGCGTTCAAAGTCTGTCAAAAGGATCAGTATCTTGAGAGCTGCTCGGTTGGTATTGCGCGGGCTGTGCAATTGCTGCCGCAAAAATCGTAACAATAGACCTTCTACACCACCAAAGGTTTCGTAAGCTTTGCGCGTAAAGGCACTCCCATCCTCTGATTTATGCTCCCGGATCATCAAAGCAAAGATTTGGATGTCTAAAGGGGAAACCAAACCGTCTTCTTTTCCAGGAAGATCCTTACGGGCAATGTTCTCGACAAACTCCTCGTCCATCGGCAAACTTTCCAACTCAGCTATCACCTTCAAGATTTCAAAACTCTGTGTAGGAGTGAACTTTTCCAAAAAGAAATAATTCTCACCAGCCACAAGAGGGTATTCCATTTCCATTTGGAATTCGTAGAGGTATCCCATGAGGTCGTTGCGCATAGAGATAAGTATTTTCATAGGATAACGGGTATAGTTGCGATACCAATCCGCAATAATGTCAATAAACGGCTTACGTTTCTCTTTTAGTTTACGGTGGACAAAGAACTGTTCGAATTGATCAAAAATCAAAATCAAAGTTTTGCCTTCGGTAACTTCACGTGCTTTGTTGAGAAGAGAAATAAAGTCCTTATCCTTAGTATCCTCTTCCTCCATTCCCAACTGGTTGATAAAGGCATTGCGAACCGAGTTGACAACAAATTCGTTGGAAAACTTGATATAGACACATTGGTACGGTGAATTTTCTTGCGAGAGGCGTGGGATCAAACCGGCTTGCAAAAAAGAGGTTTTTCCGGAGCCCGATTCACCACACAAAACAGCAAAGCGGTGGGTTTTACCAGTAATAAAGGAGAAGCAGGCTTCTAAAATATCATCCCTCTGCAAACGGGAAAAAACTTCTTTGTCAGGAAATAAGAAAGGTTGCAAACCTTTGACCGGAGAACGGTTATTTTCCGGTACGGTCAATTCATCTACTTTTAGATAACGTTTGAGGTGTACCCCTAAGGTAACTAAGAAAGAGACAGCAAGAATAGACCAAAAAAAGAAAGGGTAGTCTACCAGAAGCAATTCATCCCACTTAAAGAAGCGAAAGACAACGGGGGGTAGCATATAGGGATTGAAAAACAGCAATAGCAATGCATTTAAAAGCAATAATCGTTTCAAAAAAGTATCCTAATGACTCGCCTGGTGGTACAAGCACTAAGTACAGGATAGGAAAATAGGTATTTTTTCGATAGTAGAAATTTTAAAAAGTTGCCTGCATATCTACAAGAAACCGCCTCCGCTCCCTTTGGTAATCGAACGGATAGTAATTATTTTTTATAAGTGCCTGCCGCGTGTTGAACAGGTTCGAAAAAGAAACTCCTAAACGAATTTTTTGCCAAATTTCATAAACGACTCGTAGATTTACATCTGTCCATGCGGGAACAACTTTAGAGCGGTAGGGAAGCAATTCCTCCGAATAGGTTGTCAAGAAACCTGTGACTTCATCAATTGTTCCCATATCGCTCACTCTGCGGTAGACTTTTCCTTGCCGGTGGACCGAAGTACTAAACAGCCAACCGTTCCAATGGTAACGTACCCCTAAATTCGCTACTGTTTTGGGCGCCCAAGTAACCAAATCGGCGCTTCTAGAAACTGTATTGTCTAGAATATGTTCCTGGATCCTCTGGGAATACGAATAATTGAGAAACCCATGCCAAACGTGGTACTGGGTAATCAATTCGGCTTCTAACCCTCTCGTATGTAGAGTATAGATATTAGTACTCAAATTATTATTTGCCGTACTGTAGGCGATTTGGTTTTCAAATAAATTCTGAAACAGGTTTGTGCGGAAATTGATATGCCGGCTAAAAGAATAGTCTATGGCAAACTCGCGTGTGGTGATAATTTCCGGTTTCAATTTTCTTGGGTCAGCCGCCAAGGTGAAGGTATTCGCCCCAAAAAGCTCTGTAATTGAGGGTTCGCGAAAAGCAGTTCCTGCCATCAACTTAAAGGTCAAAGTGTTAGAAGCAAAAAAAACAAGACCGGCCCTGGGACTGGTTCGACGGAAAACACGTCTTTCCTCTGGAATGTACGGAAACGGCAAAAAGCTAGAATAGGGCTGATCAATTCCCTTGAACCTAGCATATTTTTCATCATAGCGCAATCCTAAGGTTAACTCAAACCTTTCTTGCCAGATTTTTCCAGAAATCAACTGCGCAAAAACGGCGCCTTTCGGAATCGGTTGGGATTGTATCCATTCTAACCAAGGTCCCTGTGGTCGGAACAAACCATCGCCGTAAGGAGGAAAGCCATTGGCTGAATCAGCAAGGTCTATATTGCTAAAATGAGCGTCATCACCCGTATACAAAAAACGGGATGCCTCTACTCCTGCTAAAAAACTACCTCCATTGGCAAAAGTATAGGTATATTGCGCCCTAGCCAAAACCTCATTCGCATCGGTCTCTAAATACTCCCACACTCCAGCAGGATAGAAACCATCATAAGAACCATTCTCTCCATAGCGCATATTCCAATCGATGGAGTGTATCTGGTAACGCAGCACATATTCCTGGCTCAACTTGTCCCCTAAATCGCTCTTGTATTTTACCGAAGTCGTATCTAAGGATTCGGAAAGATTCTCGTTTGCATCGGGAATCCGCCACAACCAACCATGTCCCGTTTCAAACTCCCAATCCTGCCGATGGAATTGCAAAGACAAACCAGCCAAACTATCGACGCCTTCCAATTTGCTAAAAATATAGCTACTCCTACGGCTATCATTTACCTGAAAATTAGCCAATGAACCAGCAATATCCTGTCTAAAGGAACCATCCCTATCCTGGTATTCATGCCCATGGGTTTCGAATTGGCGGTAGCTTACAACATAAGAGACATACTTCGACCGGTCACCATGCAGCAATTCATAGATGCGATTGCCATAGTCGCCTAGCCTGAGCCGTGTACGCAATTCACCCGCCAAATCTTCACCAGAATAAGTATTCAAGGAAATCACTCCATTGGTAGCATTTGCTCCATACAAAGCAGAACCTGGCCCACGGATGACCTCAACCGACTTTACCATATTCAGTGGCATGACTTCCCAAGTGTAAGCCGAACCATACAAACTATCGTTAAACTGTACCCCATCCATCAACAATAGAAGGTGGTTGTTATTCCAACCTTCAAACATTCCCCTTGCACTGACAGTTCGTCTGTCATAATCTCTGGAAGGGGCAAAGCCAGGCAAAGAGTAAAGAATATCGTTGATGCTAATCCGGCCATACTCGATGTTCTCCGTATCAGCAATCACCGAGGCTACATTGGGTGCTTCGTTCACCTTCTTCGCTGTTTTGGTCGAGGAAGTGATGATCTGCTGTTCTTGCAATAGGTTAAACACATCGGATGCTTTTGCTTGGGAAGATTTTTTTTCTGGTACAATGGGTAGAAAATACTTTTTCTCCAGTTGTGGTAAAAGGATATGCTCAGAAATATTATTCCTACGCTCCTTTTTATCTGGGTTCGAACGCAATTGCACCAATATTTTAGCTACAAATTCTTCGATTCGTCCTGAATCTGCCTCTTTTATTTCTTCGGCGTCTAGCTCTAATCCCAAAGAATTCAAGTTTTTATCCGTTTTACTGTAGGCATCGATGACAATCTCTTTTTCAGGGTCATAGAATTGCACATAGAGATCTAAATTTTGGGTTTTTGCATTGCGCATGTACAAACCATCTATATATAAATAAGTCCTGGCTGCCTTAGCATTTTGCAAACGTTGTCTACGCCCCTTCCCTTCGGCTTTTTGGATGCGAAAACCTTTCTTTTGCAAAGCATTTCTGAGGACTTCGTACAATTGTTGAGACGTCTTAGCATGTTCATCAACTTTTGCAGTCGTAAACTCACCCAGAGAAATAAGTGTTTTTTCTTGTATGGGAGAGGCCTTTCTAGCTACCTGTTCTGCCCTTTGCATAGAGAAAAATCCACCCAAGAAAAAAAAACATATAGCAAATGATTTCACTGCAAATTCCGTCCTCGCGCTAGTCATATATGTTTCTAAAAATGCTTCAATACAAAAACACGAAATTTTGAAAAAAGGTATACGAACCTAAATTTTAGATTCTCAATATTCCGTTGCATTTTGATAAAATTTTTGTATACACATTTTAAGGTTCCACAAACCCTTGTAAATATTGATTGTTAAACGCAATCCACTTGGCAAAAGAAAGTCAAAGTAGAGAAATGAGGCAACACTGTTATGAATATCTTACAAGATCAAAGCGAAGCAAGCCCTCTCTATCCATTCTTACACATCTATAGAGAGAAAGAAGCTATACTGCTGGGTGTAAACCTATCCAATCGCTACCAACAAGAATTATTCAAATACATCGAAAAACAGTCAACAATCTCCAATGCCGGGCGTGGAAGCCTATTCACAATCAAAAAACAACACGTTGACAACCTAAAAGTTAGTGATGAAGATCTAGCGCTTTTTTTAAACAGACTAGTCGAAGACAAACTTGTAGCACAAATCATTGGTATAAACTATGACCAAGATCTAAATCATATCCAAATTATGTCTTATTATGCCTCACACCCTCATCCAGACAAGGGGGGAAGTATTGATGGTTTATTTGAAAGAATTTTAACCAACTCTGTCAATGCCGTTAAAAAGTGGATCGAAAACCGACAACCTTTTACTAACAACGACTACGAAGCTCTATTGCAAACACAGTTCAAAGGTGACAATCATCCAAAATACGATTTCCGTGATCCTGTAATCGATTTTAATGAAGTTTTTTTCAAAAACAACTATCCAATCAAAGTTTCTGAGCAAATGCTAAACTATACCATCAAAGAAATCACTGGCGAACTTGTTCGGAAAAACTTAATTACCCGTTTGCAGAATAATAAATACCTACTCGTAAAAGAAAGTGAGGCGATTCCTTTCTTCGAAACAGCGAAAGGCTTTTTATTAGATAAAATTCTTCCAAAAGCCTGTAAAAACGCCAAATTAGCTCACAAAATAGATAAAATCAACTACGAAGAAATGAATTATAGCTTGGATGATGTAGAAAAACCACAAACGATTCGTTTCATTGCAAAGAAGGCCAAAGAGGTAAAAAGCTCATACAATGCAGACAACCGCGCCAATCGCGAATATGCAGGTTCACTCGCAGTAGACATTATTTTAGGAATTGAGAATGTAGTTGAAAGAAAATATTCTGAAATCTGGAAAGAACGCACCTTTGAGCTCAAAGGAGACTTCAAAAAAGAGTTAAACGATATCACTAAAGACCTCCCCTATCTCATCCGTGCCATCCCTCAAAAAGAGGTCCTCAATTATCCACAAGATGTCTGGCGAAGTCTCTTGGTAGACAAAGAGATTTTTTATACCAAGTGGGAAACTGAAGAAACTACTTACCACTTTTTCATAGGCCGAGCGATGCCAGTCATCAAAAAGTTGGTCGGCAAAATGTTGGACTTACCTCCACGAGACTATTGGAAGGTACTAGCTTTGAGAGATATCATTGACAAAAACGATATCTACTTCCGCAGCTTACTCAACGACAATTTCTTCTTGAACGATTATGGTTTCTTACTACGAAAAGTGTATATCAACCTAATGCCGTGGTATTATAAAGGTCTTTTCATCATACCACTACCTGTCTTCCAAGATATGTTTTTTACCAAAGCAAAAGACTTTCTCGCCCAGCAACAAAGCCAGTTGTCTAAAGAAAACCATGAAAGGCACAAAGAGTTTATCTCACTTAAGCAAGAAGAAAGAAAACACAAGTTATCGACAGAGAGAGAAAACATGCTCTTCCTGTCTTTGGTCGAAAAGTTGGATAATTTTTACTTTGTCGAAAAGACCATTCCCCATGTTGGAGCCATCAAAAGCCTGTTCCCAGAATTGGACAGCAAAGAGTTTTCTGGCTTTCTTACACAAAGAAAATTTCGCTTAGTACCTCTAGGTACGAAGTATGAAAAAGACATGGATATTCTGTTGCACCCTGTCGATAAGGATTGGCAAGATAAGAAGATTGGTATCATGAATTTTTCCCGCCAACTCATTGACAAGTTGACCACTAACTTTTTGAACGAAGCAGAGAAACTATTGTTGTTAAAAGCGAGAAAATTGAAATCCTTCCTAGAAAAAACTACTACCAACCCCGAAATCAAACTTGTCGAAAAACCCAAAGAAGACCCTTACCAAAAGTTAGAAAAAGAAATCAAGAATCTCAAAGCCAAAGAGAAAAAGACGGATAAGGAAGAAGAAGGAAACTCATAAACCTGCTATTTTTCCGGATATACCTCAACTCTAAAGATGCTCTTAACTTTTACTAAATGATAACGCGTTATGCTTGTCTGTCCATTAACTCTATTACTTGTTACAATATCTTGTAGGAAGTGACATTTTTCAGAAAAAAATAACTCTATTTTTATCCCTTCCAAAGTTTATTAACAAAGTTAGTAAGCCCAAATGACTCTATATAGGTTGTAATGCATTTAGGTATCGAAAAAAAAGGAGTTGAAATGTGGACAATTTAGTAAAAAATATCATAAGCATTCATCCACTCATAATTCTCTCAATCGGATTGTTTTATTTGATCTTGGGGATAGGCAAGAAGTCTTTTTCTTCCCCTTTCTATCTAAGTGTCGTATTGTTTTTCCTTTTTTTTTCTGTACTACTTGCCTCTTATGCAAACGAAAGTAAGAATTTTTTGGAGGTTGTGACCGAATACTTTACAAACCCTAGCCGGTATAAAGAAATGAACGTCATACTGAATAGTCTCACAATATTTCTTATCATTGTTTTGACATTGACTTTCTCCAGTGAGCTGTTACCTCGTCTGACAGAAAGAAACATACACTTAACCACTCTGGTATTTATGTATCTCCTGATTATAATGTTACCTAACCCTTTGGACAATACTTTTTTCCTCATGGCTCTAGCAATGAGTATTCTAATATTTACCAACGCAATGGTAAACTATCCCATGCACAGTATTGTAAAAATAATTCTCTATACTTATTATATCTTCATGCTGTTATCTTTCGAAGTAATTTCATTTATTAGATTATCAGAAGGAGAATACCAAGAATACAACACTTTTGTATTGGTTTTTTATTCGATTGGAGGGGGAATCTATTTAATAGCCTATACTATCAATATATATCGAATTATTCCTTTGCAGGATAAAAATGAAACATATCAAGAAATGAGAAAGAGAGTAACAGAGCAAAGCAACCTCTTTATAGAGAAGACTTCAGATGAACAAGCTGACTACTTTTATACGGCTTTGCTTACATTGCTATTTATGGTTTTTGGAATAGCCAATCATATCTTCGAATTTGTATCAGTTTATTTGCTTCCCGATTTACTATTGGTATATATATTTGGGATCTTACTGAATAAGGAGAAAATTAAAAAGTTCCTGAAATACACTCAGAAGAAACTGTATAGCATTGGAAGTTGAATAACCATAAAAGCAAGATAACATAAATCATAGTGCTACCTTAGACAAAATATGAAATTAAAATTGACAAAAGCCTAAGGTACGAAAGCCTGTGTATAATGATAATGATTCTCAATAAGAGTGCAAATAACAAGCATTCATAAGGCTATTTTAAGAAGCAGCTTGT
>JBCCIA010000198.1:0-10303 GCA_039028475.1 Spirochaetota bacterium
AAACAGATGAATACGAAGCCTTAAAAAAGCGACAAGATCAAGTAGAGGACATGGAATGGCAAAACCATAAAAATGAGTTTGCGTCTGAAGATAAATTTGAAGAATACCAAGAAAAAGAAGAAAAGAGAATTGAGAAAGAATTAGAGCAGATCAAAGACTACAGAGATACAAACGAAGATGCAATTGAAAAGGTAGAAGATATCTATAAAAACAGCAAAGATAAATACGAAGATCTCATGGAAGACTTGGATGATAAGTATGAAGATGCGGAAGATATTCGTAAAAGTGAAAAAGGATCTTTGACCGGAACAATTTTCAAAGACCTGGAAAAATTAGAACCAGGCTTAACGAAAATACTCAACGAGAAATTGATTGAAAAGGATGTTAAACGAGAATTAGAAAAAGCCTTAGGCTTTCTCAGTTCCTATTACCAGCAAAAAGAACAGGGAAAGGTTTATATCAAAAGTGCCAGAGAAGATGAACGTATCAAAGTATTGCATGTTGTATTCCCTCGTTTTTCCATAGATCTCAAAGTCGATGACTACCACCGTGGGCAAAACAAAAAGAGACACCTGCTCAGTGAAATTCTGGTAGATGAAATCAACAAACACAACGACCTGGAAAATAGTGGAAAATTTACCACAATCTTTAAAGTAGCAGACACAAGCCTTGGGGAGTATTTTGCCAACAAGTATATGAAAGACTTTGGACTTTCCATAAGCAATGGTCTGATCAAAATTAACCCTCCCGTACTGAAAGAAGAAAAAGCAGAGGCTGTAGAGAAAGCTATGCTTGCGATTACCTGGAGCAAGTATTTGAAATATGTCATAGCTGGACTTATCGTACTACTGTTTATTTATATGTTCTTTTCCAAAGTAGATCGAAAGACAAAATTGAAAAGTGTCCAGCGAGTCTTTTTAGTACCTTCTCTATTGGTTCTATTCTTGAGCTTTTCTGTACTGCTATTCTCGAGGTTTGTTTTAGACTACTACCCTGATCTATTTACAGATATCGCAGTCAAAAATTATTTCGAGGCCATGGCCTTTGTGGTAGCAAAAGCAGTGTTTTACCCCTTTCTCGTTGTCTTTGGTGCAATGTTTTTACTAGGAATTCTTATCCGCTTGCTCCGCGTTGCTTTAAAAGCCTAAAGTGCTTGAAGGCAAAATTTAAGCAAAATAAGGCAGCAAACCAAAAAATGAGTCAGTTATATATTTTTCTGTAATATTTCTGCATTTTTTTTAGTCTCTACTATAGGGAGTAGAATTTTATGAAAACAAAAAGCATTCCTTTGGGAATTTGTAAAGAGAACTTTATTTCTTATAATGCACTTGTAGTCGGCCAAAACAAATCAGATAGGGAACATATCTTACGAATGTTGGTAGGGAAAGAGTTCTCTATAAGCTCCGCTGTCCAAACCTTAAAAGAAGCCTCAGAGGAGTTGGAGGATTTCTACAATACGTCTAAACAACCAGATATCTTAATCGCAGACATTGAACTGCAAGGACCATCTGCGATTCTACACTTAAAAAAAATTCGTAATTACTACCCAGAACTTAAGATTTTGGTGATCCACAATGAATCTTCTAAAAATCTGATCCAACAGGTCCTAGACCTGCGTATAAACTCCTTTGATTTGAAACCAATTGCGGATAGAAGGCTAACTCGTAAACTAGCACAGATCTTCAACCGCGATGAACTGGTACCCAAAGAGCAGGAAGTTTACTCCAAAGATAAAATCATCAACCTAAAAAACCTACATATACCTACCCTACCAGAAGTTACTTTTAAAGTCCTAAGGGTGGATACGAATAACCCAGAAGTGGGTTGGGAAGAATTGGAAAACATAATTAGCCCCGACAAATCGATTGCTTCCAGTGTTATCCGACTCGCCAACTCAACGCATTACGGTAGGTCAGGAAAAATTTCCACTCTGCAAGATGCGATCCAACTTTTGGGGGTACAAAACGTTAAGAATTTGGTTTTCTTACTCACAAAGAAAAATATTTATGGCAGAATCCGAGGAAGGATGTACCAAAAATTCTTACAAGAACTGCCAATCCTCTCAGCACTCATTGCGATAGATCTTGCTGATATTTTACATACCAAAGATCTAAAAAAACATTTATTTCTCAACTGCCTACTGGGCCGCATCGGCATGATGGTATTTGCTCTAAACTTCCATGAGCAGTACAAAGAAGTCCTGCGCTTTTATGAGTTTGGTATTAAAAATCTAGTCAGTACAGAAAAGGATCGTTTCAACTACGATTCGCAAACACTTACTATCAAAGTTTTCAACCTCTGGAAAATGCCAGACGGCTTTTTACGAGCCTTACAACACAAAAACTTCTCGAAATATGACATCCCTAAAGTCACAATCCAGGATAAAATCACTCGCTTAGCAGAAATATTTGCCCTTAGGCTCATTGGCGTAAACCTAGACAAAAGTGAACAAAAGGTGTTAGAGAAATTACTGCTAGACTTGGACAAGCCAGAACTTGTAGGTATGTTTTCTACAGAGTACTACGACTTGATCCAAGACCACCCACTGTACACTATGGCCTTTGGCTAGTAGTACTTTTAAAAATACAGGGTTACTTGTGTGCCGGTTTGCTGTGTTTTCTCGTCTGCTACCCAGGATTCTATGTCAATCTTTCCACCAAGTTTTTGAACAGAAGAATAGACTAAAGGCATACCGTAACCAGTACCACTTTCTCCCTCTGTGCCTGGTCTTGTAGTTGCTTTGCTTATGTCAAAGATACTCTTTAGAATCGTTTTTGGTATGCCAATTCCAAAATCTCTAACTTGGATGATAATTGTAGTATTTTCTTGGTAAGCCTTGATGCGAACAGTTGCGTTTGTAGAGGAGAACTTGACTGAGTTTGTAATGAGGTTGTTGATAACATTATTTTGCAAAATAACAGGATCTGTTTGGAGATAGATATCTTTGGGAATATCCAAATCAAAACGCATCTGCTTCCTAACAATGGTAAAGTTTAGAATCTTCAAAGACTGTTCCACAAGTGCCTTTAGATTTACTTTAGTAAAGGTGAATGCCTTCTTTCCATCAATAATGGAACGGTGCTCGCGAACGGATTCAATGATATCAGACGCTGCATTTGCACTGATCTTTATAATTTCTAACAATTCCTTCTTGTCTAATTCATCTTTTAAATCATCAGAAGTGGCACTCTGAATATTATGTACTGGATTGGCAATGTCATGGCAGAGAATAGAGATCAGTTTGACATTTTTAAGGTTGTCCTCCTTCTCCTTTTGCAAGAGTTCTTTGTTCAATTCGTTGCGCTTCTTATTGACATACCAAACCAATACGATCTGTAATAGGATCGCAAAGAAAAGTTCATTCTTGTCAATTTGAAAATGTGTCTTATTACTAGGATTGGCATAGAAACTTATAGCAATAGCTAGGATGGAACCAAAGATGAGGATTTGCGAAGCTAGTAGCTGCCTGGCAGTTGTACTTAAAAATATCAACAAGAGATACATCGTTGGCACCCAAATCGTTTGGATAGTGTACAGTCCACCTGCTTGGTAAACATTCATAGGTTGGACAATAGCAATTGCAAATATAAAAAAGTGAATAGCACTATTCCATTTATGGAGAACTTTGAGTAGAATGAAGGAGATAATTCCTACCATAAAAAAAGTGGTATCAAAAACCAATTGTTTGTATTTTCCAATTTGGTAAAGGGTAATGGTGTTGGCGAGAAGTAGGATCACAAGAAATATCAGAACATTGGTAAAAAACTTTACCAAAATACTTTGTTCGGGACTTTTCATTTCTAACATAAACAACACCGCTACTTGGGACCAAATAGCTTTTACTTTAAGACTCATTGCAAGTATGTCTCCAATTTGGGAAAAGTCAAATCTTTAACAGGTTTTGCAGCTACTTTTATTTGCAAAATAGCTTGTAAGCTAGCGATCTTGCAGTTTTCCTGTAAATTAAAGGAGTTTTCGTATGCAAGATATTTATACAGAGGTTAAACAGTATTTTCAAAAAGTCCAAGAAGTAGAAGTAAATTCAGGGAAAGGTGCGCAGGGAATCAAATACAATAAAAAAATGTTTGCTATGTTTTATAAAGGAGAACTCACAGTCAAGCTTTCACCAAAGCGTGTAACGGAGCTCATTGCAAGTGGTGATGGTCTGCCGCATGACCCTGGCACGGGGAAAGCAATGAAAGATCGTGTGTTGATTCCGCAAAAAAATAAGAAGCTTTGGATCCAATACTGTAAGGAATCGCTACAGTATATGCAGGCAAGTGGAAAATAAACAATTTGCTTGCTTATCCTATGAAATCATTTCTTTTATTTGTTCTACTAGGTGTCCTACCATTTACTTTTTTACACGCCGATGAATACCACAATATCAATGGTTTTTTTGGTGAGAGGGCATCTGCCTTTGCCGGAGCTTTTACAGCTGTTGCCGATGATCCCTCAGGCGGTTATTACAACCCCGCTGGCCTCAGCTTTGCTACAGCGAACTCTATTTCCATTTCCGCCAGTACCTATAACAAATTTGAAAAAACCTTTGTAGATGCTCTAGGACCTGGACAAAATTTGGCTTTGAAATCAGAAACTTATATGCCAAATTTCATTGGTGCCTTACGGGAAATTACAGAAAATACAAACTTAGGTATGTCTTTGATATCTCCTGTCACACAGGCCATCAACCAATCCAACCAAGTCGTATTGCCTTTGACCCTACCTGAAGTTGCCGAAGCCAAAGCGGAATCGACACAACAAAAGTCTATCCTAGTAGGAGGACCTAGCCTGTCCTATGCACTAAAGGACAATGTATCTATTGGAGCAAGTTTATTGTTCTTCTCTGATTATTCACTGAGTTCAAACAATTTTACCATTAGTCTATTAAATAAAACTAATGTCGTCAATAGCGAACGAGATGAACGAAGGACACGTGGTTTTCTACCCATTTTGGGAATTATGTACATGCCAACAGAGAAGGTTTCTCTAGGAGCAAGCTTTCGCAAAACTTTTGTCACATCGGGAGTGCGGCGTCTTTCAGAATCACTCATCCAATCAGGAAACAATGACTTAGTTTTCAACTCTTTGAGAACGCACAACGGGAGTGCTGCCAACTCTAGTCTAGGAGTTTTTCTTGGCCCTCCTGTCACTGCGGAAATCCCAGAAGTATATGAAGCCCGTGGTGGACTTGCCTGGTTTGCAAATACAAAATTACAATTTTCTTTTGATATAATTTATACCAGTAGCTATCGTAAATACCAAAGAAACTTGGAAGTTGCACCTTTGGAAAGAGCTGCTCTGGTAAATCCTCCCGAAATAGAATCTTTGAGCCGCGAAGCTACTTCTAATTTTGCTGGTGGTTTAGAGTTTTTTATCACCCCTAATCTTGCAATCAAGTTTGGCTATTTTACCAATTACGCTAATAACAAAAATATATCTTGGGTGGAATCTGCACTAGCTACCTCTGCTCGTGGCAACCTCGCAAGTGGAATTGTTCCCTTATACGGGGAGTCGTTTAGTGAACAAGGATTTATTGGTTACCGCATTCCACAACTACAGGAGAGAGAAAGGACAGAACATGTCGATCTATTTGGTTATACTCTAGGAATTTCTTCTAGCTTCCACGATTCGTCTCTTAGTATCATTCTCATTTGGGAAAAGGGACAGGGAGGGGGGAGTGGTAATTCAGATGTGGGTAGTTCTAAAATCATCTATGACAGTCTAAATTTATATATGGCGGCATCAACGATGCATTGAGTAGACTTGCCAAGCAAAAAAGCAATTGACAGTCATCTGAGAAGAAAGCCTCCTATCAAAAGCCATGATAGGACTAAAGATATTTTTAAGTAGTTATATATTGGTTCGTTTTGTAAAAAAGAAACTACAAGACTCAAAAAAAAATAAGAAAAAGCTAAGCAATCCGAAGGAGAAAGCGTTAGATACTTCGCTCGATCAGATTGAAAAGATACAATCAAAGAACTACTTACTGGCTAATACGGGAGCTTTGACACTGTCAGCGTTGGGGCATGGGTTGTCTTTAGCTTCCTTGCCTTTGACTGCTTATGGTAGTGAATCACTTATCAACCGAGGTATTAAAACTGTATCTGAGCGGAAAATCAAAAATGACCTATTGAATGCAAGTATAATCCTTATAAGCATAGGTACAGGGCACTACTCTATCGCCGCCTTCTATGCTTGGATCAGCACCTTAGGAGATTTGGTAATTTCCCATACAAAATCTCGCTCGCAAAAAATGTTAACGGAAGTTTTTAGCATTCAGCCAACAAAAGTTTGGATTGTTCGAGATGGTATAGAAATAGAGATACCTATCCAGCAAGTCCAACACGGTGAAACTATCGTTGTTCATTCTGGTGAAATCATTCCTGTAGATGGTGAGTTGGTGTCTGGAAGGGCTCTGGTAGATACCCATGTTCTTACAGGAGAATCCATACCAGTGGAAAAACAGACTGGAGATCAAGTCCTTGCATCCACATTAGTTGTGAGTGGGCAGTTTGCTATGCGCGTAGAAAAAGCTGGCAATGAGACGGTCGCCGGTAAGTTAGGGACAATTTTGCAAAAGACTTCGGAGTACAAGTCAGATGCGCAAATTAAGGGAGAGTACTACGCAGATTGGGCAGCGAAACCGGTACTTCTAACTGGACTTCTCAGTGCTCCTTTTGTCGGAGCCATTCCAGCCTTAACCATCATATCGAGTTCTCCAGGCAATGTGGTGCGAACCCTATGCTCTCTACAAACTCTTAGCAGTTTGATTTACGCCTACAAGCATAGCATTCTAATCAAAAATGGCCGAGTTTTGGAAAATTTGATCGATATCGATACCTTTGTATTCGACAAGACTGGTACTTTGACTAAGGATGAACCAAAGGTTGGCAAAATCTATGTTATGCTACCTGAGTTAGAGGAGTCAGACATCCTAGCGCGGGCCTGTACAGCGGAACGAAAAGTGGATCACCCTATCGCCCGAGCAATCATTTCTGCAGCAGAAGAAAAAAATTTACAAATTCCTGTTGCTGATGATTCAGAATATCGTATGGGATATGGCATAACAGTTCGCACAAAGGCAGGAGAACTTATACAAGTTGGTAGTGCACGTTTTTTCGTATCTGAAAAAATTCCTATCAGCGAAGAAGTAAATAGCCTTATGGAACAAATCCATGCTAATGGCGATTCACTAGTTTTACTAGCTATAGATGGTCAGGTTGCTGGAATCCTTGAATTAAAACCCCATTTCAGATCTGAGATACAAAACACATTGGATAGCCTACGCCAATTCAAGCCAACACAGTTTTATATTATTTCTGGTGATCACCAAAACCCTACGAAAAAGCTCGCGGAAGAATTTGCTATGGATGATTATTTTTATGAAGTCTTACCAGAAGAAAAAGGGGAAATCATTAAAAACCTGCAAAGTCAAGGAAAAAAGGTCTGCTTCATCGGTGATGGAATCAATGATATTGTTGCGATGAACCAGGCAGATGTTTCCATTTCTATGCATGGCGCTTCGACTGTTGCCACTGATACTGCCCAAATAGTACTTATGGATGGAGAAATATCGCACATACCTAGTATAATGAAACTAGCGTACAGCCTAGATAAAGATTTACAAGACAGTCTAAAAGTATCCTCTCTTGTCACAGGCTCCTTAGTTACAGGAGCTATCGTATTTCATACTACTGTTGTATCTACTGGTATTGCAATGGCAATGGCATTCACCTGGGGCTTCCAAAGAGCCTTTGCACGGCTCCAAGACAAGAAGGAATCCTAAAGAAAAAAGTAGTACAGGGTAGATATATCTGCCAAGAAAAAAGAATAGACAGTCGCTTTATTTTTCATCTACTATTATAGAATAGATGAAAACAGATAACTTCTACTACCAAAGCCCTGAAAAGCTCCAAACAGAATTGGCGAAACGTAAGATTGCAGGCGGCCCCAATGTGCTGGTACAAATTTTTGCTGGTATCGTTGACAAGCAGCATACACTGGATATGCTGCAAGCCATCCGAAAGTACTTGCCAAATACCCCTGTAGTAGGTGCAACAACAGCGGGTGAGATTTTAGATGACAACCTCAGTGAACAAAGAAATGTTATCTCTATTGCTCAATTTCGCACAGCCAAGGTTCGCAGTTGTCTTATGCCCGAAGGGGATAGCATTTACCAAGCCGGCTTCCAACTAGCCGAAAAATTACTCCCGCAAGTGGTAAAAGAAGATGAGACGGTTTTCATTGTTTTTGGCGATGGAGCAGATATTATGCGGGGTACAGCAAATGCTCTTTTACAAGGCATCCATGCGAGTCGCCCAGATATCCCTATTGCGGGAGGAAGAGCTGGAAATGCAAAAGGATTCGACGCAAATTTTGGACGTTCCACTGATTTGGGAGAAACCTATATTTTTACAGAAGACGGAATAGTGGAACTTGGTGTAGCTGGTGCCTCTATCAGCAGCCCCTCACTACAGGTCCACCGCGATGTAAATCTTGGCTGGAAAACGATGGGTAAAAGAATGCAGATTACCCGCTGCAAAGTAGACAATCAATTCACGCGCATTTATGAAATGGAAGGCATGCCACCCATAGAAATCTACCGCAAATACTTCGGGGATCGCATTGCCAACGAAATGCCGATGGCGGGAATGAACTTCCCTTTTATTGCTAGGCGCGACGAGTTAGAAATAGCAGCGACCCCGATACAAGTTTTTCCAGATGGCTCTGTTATCTATACCGCAACCTTACGAGAAGGCGAAAGTATTCAATTTGGCTTTGGAGAACCTGGTCTTATCTTACATGAATCGATGCGAATTGCCAAAACCATCGCTGATTATCCGCATCCAGTAGAAGGCATTTTTATCTACTCCTGCGCCACCCGTCGCAAAATTTTGGACCACGTCGCAGGCAATGAGCTAAAGCCATTTCACAACATTTCTCCCATCAGTGGCTTCTTAACAGGAGGAGAGTTTTACCACACACAAAGTGTCAATTTGGCAATTGGGCAAACCATGACATTGCTTTCTTTATCTGAGGCAGACAGTGAAAGATCACTGGAACGTGTATCGATCCCAAAAGCCATAGAAGAAAAGTCGATCGATTCCATGCTGGCGATGCAAACTTTAGTACAGCGTATGACTGAGGAGTTGGAAGAAGAACAGAAGCAATCGGAGAACCTACTTCTCAATATCCTACCCGCAAGTATCGCCGAACGCTTAAAAGCGGGAGAACACAGTATTGCCGAACGTTTTGAAGATGCTTCTGTTTTGTTTGCAGATATTGTTGGCTTTACCGAGCTGTCCTCGCGCAACCGTCCCGAAGATGTCGTGCGCGTGCTGAATGAAATCTTTTCCTCTTTTGATAGGTTGGTAGAGTCCTACGGTTTGGAAAAAATAAAAACCATTGGAGACGCATATATGGTAGCGGGAGGGATTCCCTTGGCCATCGAAAACCACCTCGAACGTATTGCAAATTTAGCCTTAGAGATGCTGGCGGTAATCTTGCAATTGCAACAGAAGAATATGGACTTCTTAAACATTCGTATCGGTTTGCACCAAGGGCCAATTGTTGCGGGTGTACTTGGTTCCAAGAAGTTCGCCTACGATCTGTGGGGTGATACGGTGAACATCGCCAGTCGTATGGAGTCTTCTGGAGAAGCTGGTCGCATCCAAGTTACAGCAGCGGTTCGTGAAAAACTCCCGCGAGACTTCCACTTTATCGAGCGTGGTGAAATCCTCATTAAGGGCAAGGGCAAGATGCATACTTTTTTCTTAGAGAAAAGCCCTTCCTAAGAATCCACTTTTTAACTTGCTATCTGGCGTAAGAAAAAATACCTACTATTTAAGACCTAGTATTCCCTATGCAAATTACTAAAATACCCGTCTCTATCTATAGATTTTACAAGGAAGGCATGCTGTCTATCTTTGTTGCCCGCAAGTCAGAAATCCCTGCCCTCAACGGTCTACGAGCCTTTGCCATTTTACTCATTCTCTTTTTGCACCTTTGGGAAGGCTTACTAAAAAAGGGTCTTGTAGACGTTCCATTTATCTTGGAACGTCTATTTAACAGTTGCCACTCGGCGATTGAAATTTTTTATGCACTCAGTGGATATTTGATCTATGGAGGTCTAATTTCAGCTAAGGAAAAGAATCCAGCAAAGCCCATTGATTTTAAGAAATTTTATATAAACCGCACCTTACGAATATTTCCTGCCTATTATTTCTTTATTTTCATAACCTATGGGATTATATTTCTGCAAAAACTCTTGTTCGAAAAAAAATTTGCGCTTGGTGAAAAA
>JBCCIA010000199.1:0-10296 GCA_039028475.1 Spirochaetota bacterium
GGCTGACCTCGAGGAAGCGAATATAGCTCATTTACGGAGAGCTCATTTAGAGCGAGCTCACTGTATACGAAAAGCCCGGGGGCGCGACCAGATAGACCAATCGTCCTGGTCATCGCGGGAACGGTGGAAAGCGGTAAGTGAGGCCTCTCTGAGGCGGGCAACCAGCTCATATCAACTTTACCGTGAGGGACTCATTGGAGAAGCATGCTCGGATTAACTAACAAAAAATCGGGATACGCTGACGCCTTTGGGGTCCAAGTTAGATATATTATTATAAATTTTGATAACATATGAGCATTATAGCGTGGAAAACCATAAATTGGACACAAGTCGAATTTAGAGTTAGACGATATCAAACAAGAATTTATAAAGCTTCAAGGGACAATAATAGCTCTAAAGTCAGATGTTTACAAAAGCGACTTCTGCGTAGTTTGGATGCAAAACTAATGGCTGTAAGACAAGTTACAACATTAAATAACGGCAAAAGAACACCAGGAATAGATAAAAAGATATTCGTAACTGATAATCAAAAAGGTAAATTAGTACAAAAATTAAGGCTAGATGGAAAAGCATCTCCGATTAAACGTGTGTACATTGAGAAACCTGGAAAGAAAGATAAACGACCACTCGGTATCCCTATCATAGAAGATAGAGCAAAACAAGCTTTATGCTTACTAGCACTTGAACCTGAATGGGAAGCACGTTTTGAGCCAAATTCCTACGGATTTCGGCCAGGACGTAGTTGTCACGATGCAATAGAGTCTATTTTCATAAATTTACGAAATATATCTGGAGATAAAGGTTTTCATAAATACATTTTGGATGCCGATATAAGCAAATGTTTCGATAAAATCGATCACAATTATCTTATGACGAAACTGGAAACCATTCCAGAAATCGAAAATCAGATAAAAGTATGGCTTAAAGCAGACATCTTTGAAGAAATCCAAGCTAGCAAAATGGATTACATTCCAAAGAGCATCCAAGGCACACCGCAAGGAGGAATAATTTCTCCACTATTAGCCAACATTGCTCTTCATGGGATGGAAAACCACTTAAAAGATTGGATTTGTACCAAACCCTCTTTTGGGAAAACAAATACATACAGTAAGAACGCAAAACGTAAATCGCTAGCAGTCATACGTTATTCAGATAATTTTGTAATAATTCATAAAGAAAAATCCATAATCCAGGAAGCAAAGGAAGAAATAGCTAAATGGCTTCGAAACGGACCTCGTTTAGAAATCAGTGCGGCAAAAACATCCATTGTGGATTCTAACGAAGGATTTGACTTTCTAGGATTTTCGATAACCACTATCACATGTGGTAGACCAAGAGTTAAAATTTATCCAAGTAGAAAATCTCAAGCTACTTTGTTATTCAAGGTTCGGAATATAATACAAAATAATCGTAGCGCTTCAACGTATAACCTAATTTTAACACTTCGTCCAGTCATAATAGGATGGGCAAATTATTTCAGATTCTCAGAATGTCAAAACGTATTTCATAAATTAACACATCTTATTCACCAAAAGCTTCGAGCTTGGGTATTTCGTAGAGATACTCGTAATGGAAGAATGAAGGTAAAACAACGGTACTTCCCTAGTGGAAAAACCTATTATTATGACGGAACACGGCACCAAGATAATTGGACCTTAACCGGGAAACAAGTTGGCAAAAAAGGGGAAATGCAAGAAATTTGGTTACCTCACATGGTTTGGGTAAAAAGTAAAAAGTGGGTAAAAATTAAAGCGGATAAATCACCCTTTGACGGTGATAACGTATATTGGGCTAAACGAACTCTTAACAAAGGAAATTGGTCTATTAGACAACGTAAATTAATCAAACGACAAAATGGATATTGTACATGGTGCAAAACCTTGTTTACAGAAGACTCCTTTGTCGAAGTTGATCATAGAATTCCTCGCTCGTTAGGGGGAAAAGACGAATATAAAAATCTTCAACTTTTGCATAAACACTGTCACATCGAAAAATCTAAAATCGATGGGTCTCGAGGCAAGAAAACTAATATACAGCTTGGGCAGGAGCCGGATGAGGTGAAAGTCTCACGTCCGGATCTGTCGACGGGGGTCAAGGTAACAAGACCTCTAGTTTAACTACAATAGTATTTCGGTTGTAATCTTCCATTTCAGTTGGAAAATGCAATCAGATGTATGGGGTACAATTACACCAGACGGTAGTATTTCACATATAACCGGTGGAAACTTTGCTAAAAGTTCAATTACAATTAACGGCTGGTTACGTGATTTTTTATGGTCACAAGCCTCTCAAGTAATTCAATCATATGGTTCTGCTTCATCGGCTTATGGTTTAATTTTCTTAGGTGCACATTTTATTTGGGCATTTAGTTTAATGTTCCTATTTAGTGGTCGAGGATATTGGCAAGAATTAATCGAGTCAATTGTTTGGGCACATAATAAATTAAACTTCACACCAACAATTCAACCTGGCTGCTTATGGCCAAATGAGTGCTTCGCAAATTGGGCAAAAGTTCTCCATCAGCCAGCCAGCGGTTTCCCAGCACCTAAAAGTTTTGAAAGCAAGCAAGCTGGTTACGATGGAAAAGCAAGCTCAGAAAAGACTCTATTCGGTGAACTTTCATGGGATCAACGAAATCGAGTCGTGGGCCACACATATGAAACGGCAGTGGAGCCAGAAGTTTGATTATTTAGAAAAGTATCTGCAACAAATCCAGGAGAATCCAATGAACCCCAACCTTACAGAAAACGTTTACAGCCTCAACAGAGAATTTAAAGCACCCGCATCCCTGGTGTTTGACACATGGACACAGAAAGAGCACTTACTGGGCTGGTACAAGCCACCAGGATTTACCCTAGAACACAAGGACTTTGATGTCAAAGTAGGTGGCAAATCTCTACATGCTCTCACCGCTCCCAACGGCTGGAAAATGTGGGAATTGCATAGGTACCAAGAAGTGGACAAACCCAAAAAGCTCAGCTATATCCACTCCTTTTCCAACGAACAAGGCGAGATCACCGCCAATCCACAGTCTCCCAATTGGCCCAAACAAACCCTCATCACAATAAGCTTTAGTGAAGAGGCAGGAGTGACAAAAGTAAGCTTTGAGCTGACTCCCCACGAAGCCTCCGAAGAAGAAGTACAAGCCTTCAATGAAAGTCTCAACGCCAATACCAAAGGTGGCTGGACTATGGCATTTGACAACTTGGCACAGTACATCAACAGTTTGCAAAATTAATAAAAACCAACTCCCATTGTTCGTAGATTAGTGGGAGTTGGATAGTGTTGTTTTAAAAATTATTATTTTTGGGTGATTTGAATATCTCGTTGCGGAATCGCTATTTCAATATTTTCTTTTTCTAGCCTTCGTTGCAATTCCCTATTGATCTCTGACCATACATCCCAGAATTCAGATGTTTTGGCAGAAAAATAAAAGTCGAGCATAAAATAATACTCTCCATAGTTCCAAGGGAATGTAGTGGCATGAGTTACTTTAGGGTGTTGCTTGGCAATATCTAAAACAATTTGCTCAACTCTATCTATATCTTGTGAAAATTTGATATTCAACCTAATTTTTTCCTTACGAACATCTGCGTGGGTGTAATTAACGATTTGATTGTTCCAAATAGAATTGTTAGGAATTGTAATGATCTGTCCACTGAAGCCTTCCACTTGCGTATTTGCCAAGGTAATCGCTTTGATCCAAACCCATTGGCCATCGACAACAACTTCATCCCCCAAATCAAAGGGTTTGTAAATCATAATCATAATACCACTTGCTAAGTTTCCAAGATTGCTTTGCAATGCAAAAGCTAAAACAAAACTAGCTCCTCCCACAAGGGCAAAAATCGGAGCAAGATTTACATTTAATAAAGATAGTCCAACCATAACACCAATAACAAATCCAATTTTTCTGATTGCATTTGTTGTAAAACTTAGCATCAAATCAGAAATCTTATTTTTTAAAATTCTGTTAGTGGCTAGAGAAATTAGCCTACTTAGTAGTATTGTAACTAGCAGAATTGCAACAAATATAGAAATATCAATGAACCAACTAATCGCACCTTTTTCTGATGTAAGCCATACGGAAAACCTTACCCATAATCCCTCCGTATCACTTACATCAACATTTATACCCATAATTGCTTTTACATAAGCACGGTAGGTTTTTACTATTGCTAACTCTTTACCACCTTTTTCTTCTAATTCATCTAAAACTACATTCAATCTATCAATAAGTGCTGATTTATAGGCTTGCAATTCTGTTAAACTAGTTAGTAATTTTTTCTTTATAGTATCTGAATGATCAATAGTATCCTCTAGCTTCTTAGTAACCTCTTGCAGTTTTTTTCCTTCTTGAGAATTTAACTTCTTAGAACTTAATTCTTTGGTTATTTTTTTAATTTCTTTCTCATTTTTTTTTTTAGCTTGTTCTTCTTTTTTTGAGTCCTTTCCATTTTCCTCTTCTCTCTTTGTGGCATAATCGATAGCTTTTTTAATTGTTTTATCTTTCTTTAGGTTTTCTTCCGTTTTTTGAGCTTCTTTTAAAGATTCTTGTGCTTTTTTGAGAGCTTGATCAGCCTCCAATTTTTTCTCTTTTATCTCTTTTTCATTTTTTGTATCAATGGTTTGAGTTTGTTCCTTGTTTTGTGCTTCTTGCAAGGAATCCTGTGCATCTTTTAAAACCTTGATTGCCTCTTTTTTCTTTGCTAAAGCTCGGTTTTTTTGTTTTACTCCCACTTCTACGTCGGTAATATCCTGAACAATTTTTCTTAGTAAGCGAAACCAAGCATCGGCTTCTACTTTCAGTTCACCTACCGTCATAGGTTCTACTAATAGTTTTAACTCATCTAAAGGAATTTCTGGATCTTTGGTTGTAATAGCTTTGAAGTTTGAAAGTACCTGAGAAAAAATAGGTGTTAACAACGCAAATAATAAAATGGCAATTGTTACTTTTAAAAATTTATATTTCTGTCGCACACCTAAGGTTGAAAAATGCGCTCAGAACGTATAGCATAAAACTTATTTGTCCTCCCTTGGTAAGACTAAAGTAGGATAGGAAACACCAGTTTTACTGTTTCCAATAAGAATACAAACATAGTTAGCTATAGAATAACTTATGATATTTTTTTTACAAAAATTCGAGAAATTATTCATTGCCAGGTATCTAATAGTTAATATCTTGCAAACAAGGAGCTTTCATGGAAAACCAGGAAGAGACAACAGAGGAAACCAGTGAAGAAACAGAAATCCCTCTAGAGGAAAAGACAGATACCATTATCTACCGTCATATGTTATTTGCTATGACTGCGGGTGCTATTCCCATTCCTTTTATAGACGTCGCAGCAGTAACTGCTATCCAACTCGATATGATCCGCCAATTAGCAGAGGAATACTCCATAGACTACAACAACGAAATGGGCAAATCCATCGCCTCTTCCCTTACTGGTGCAACCCTAGCAAGAGCTGGTGCCAGTGCTATCAAAGCAATTCCAGGTGTAGGTACATGGTTGGGAATTACCGCACAAGCGATTCTTTCAGGAGCTTCTACCTATGCTTTAGGCAATATCTTTCGTAACCACTTCTCAGAAGACGGTGACCTATTTGATATCAATGTAGAACAGATGAAAGAGAAGTATGAAGAATACTTAGAAAAAGGCAAGGAAGTTGCCAAAAAACTAAAGCGTGAAGCCAAAGAAGAAGATGACTTGAGTGCTCTCGACAAGTTACACAAACTAAAAGAAAGCGGTGCCATCTCCGAAGAAGAGTACGAAAAGGCTAAAAAAGGTATTTTAGACAAACTCGCCTCTGGTGAAAAAGAATAACAACACAAAATCAACTTACATATGGACAGCAATAGCACAGCAGAAGTCTCAGTCATTATGGGTTCAGCTTCCGACTGGGAGATTATGCGTGAAGCCTGTCTCATCCTACAAGAGTTTGCCGTACCTTTTGAGAAACAAATAGTTTCTGCACACCGCTCTCCAGATCTGATGTATGAGTTTGCGCAAAAGGCAAGGCAAAGAGGGATTAAGGTAATCATTGCAGGAGCGGGTGGTGCCGCTCACCTACCAGGAATGGTCGCTTCTCTCACAACGCTTCCTGTGTTAGGGGTTCCCGTTCCCTCCAGACACTTGCAGGGTGTGGATAGTTTGCATTCCATCGTACAAATGCCTGGTGGTGTTCCTGTAGCAACCCTTGCCATAGGCAAAGCGGGCGCGAAAAATGCTGGCCTACTCGCTGTACGCATTCTAGCAACCTATAATACAGAACTAGCAGCAAGCCTTGCAAGTTATGCCGAAAATATGAAAGAGCAGGCACTAGCGAGAAATTCAGAACTAACTTTAGAATAATGCAAGAAACAAAAAGCATCCAAACCATTGGAGTCATGGGAAGTGGCCAGCTGGGGCGCATGTTTACCCAATCAGCACACCGCCACGGTTATAAAGTATCGTGCTATTCACCGGCAAGTGCAACGCCTTGTGGCCAAGTAGGAGCCAAAGAGTATATTGGCGAATACACAAACCTGGAAAAACTAAGTTCTTTCCTAGAAGAAATAGATGTTCTCACCTTCGAATTTGAAAACATTCCAGAAGTAGCCTTACAACATATAGAAAAAACTTCGCAAGAAATTGGCCTACTCGTATGCCCCTCAGCAGAAGCGATCCGCATCGCCCAAAATCGCAGTAAAGAAAAGAGCTTTTTACAAAAATATAGCCTACCCACAACCCATTTTTACTCTATCCAAAACGATACAGATTACAGGGCTATTCGTGAAGGATTACAGTTCCCATACATTCTTAAAATCAATGAATTTGGCTACGATGGCAAGGGACAAAAAAAGATTTCCTCTTTGCAGGAATTGGACGCCTATATCGTGGAGAACTCAACGAGTAGTATTTTTTTAGAAGAGATTGTCGACTACCAAAAGGAACTGTCAGTCATTCTAGCTCGCTTTTCCGATGGAAGCACTAGCTCTTATCCTGTCTCAGAAAATATTCATAGGAACCATATCTTAGATACAAGCATTCACCCCGCTGTCATCTCTAAGCAAGTAGAAGAAACCTGCCAATCCTACGCGTACCGCTTAGCCGAAAAATTGCAGTATGTGGGAGTCTTAGGCGTAGAGTTTTTTCTTAAGCCAAACGGTGAAGTTCTCTTGAATGAATTTGCCCCGCGACCTCACAATTCAGGGCATTTTTCCATGAATGGCTTTGCAATTTCACAATTTGACTTACAAGTCAGAGCTGTATGCAACCTACCACAGCCCCAACTGAACTTTACCGGAAAAAGCATCATGAAAAATCTTCTGGGGGAAGATATGCCACAATTACAAAAGCAAAAGCAGCAGTATTTGGAGTCAAAACATTACCACCTGCATTTGTACGGCAAAGAAGAAGCGCGTAAAGGAAGGAAGATGGGGCATTGGAATTACACAGGTCCTCTAGGGCACCAAGAAGCTTTTTCTTAATTAAAATTCGTGTACTTCCCCCATTTTCAACACACCCATAAACTCTCCTTCATCCACAACAGGCTCTTCGTTGTAGTGGTATAGGTAACACTTCTTCTTAATCACTGGATCGGCTTGGCGGATATCATCAATATGGGAATGCACACCTGATTTGATACCTGTTTCACAATCCTGGTAGATGACATCAGCTCGTTTGTAAAACCCGGACATGTTTGGGGGCATCATCCATAGAGTATCTGTAGGAAATAGTATGTTTTTACCATCGGAACTACGAAAACGTAGGCCATAGGAAGGCATTAGAGTCGTACCGGCCAGTACGTGTGTACTCATAACAGTGTCTACATCCCAATGGCGATGATCTCCATCTTGGAAGGTATAGTTGACATTGCTCTTCATCACCTTTACATCAAAGTATGTTTCTAAACTTACAACTTGTACACCCTGCAAAGTCTTCAAACCGGGAGCAGCAGCACTCCACAACTCATCTAAAACAGATTTATGCCCCCATAGCGTAGGTTTGCATTCATCAGGAATGGGTTCGCCATCAAACAAACGATCCGCAACCGCATCCAAAGAACCATCATGTGAATTCTTCAACCACTCAGACTTCTTCTTATTCCAAAAAGGGTTGAAAACGGTAGAAAGAGCGATCCCCTCTGCTCCACCAATGTGATCCGCATGGGGGTGGCTGCAATACCAAGCGTCAATATCTCCCAACTTCAAACCATGGTAGGCGAGTGAATGACGAATATCCGACCCAAAGTCAATGACCAATCGGTATATATCATCTTTAACCTTCCCCTTCATTTTAAATTCAACAAGAAAGTTAGACTGCCAACGCGGCATATAAGAACCATCTTCCCTATAGGTACCAGTGGCAAACGCACTATTGACTCCAAGTGCAATAATTTTCATATAAACCTCAGGATGTGTTATTAAAATAGATACTATTTAGAAAAAAAATGAAGTCAATCTAAAAATCTCGTTTTAGTTTTGCTTTCAACCTTTGGATAGCTTCCTGCTTTTTCTTCGACAAACGTAGGTATTCTTGCGCCTGTTTGTTGCTACTATCCACCAATAAAATATTTTCAAAGACAGGGATAGCAGTTTCATAGTTACGCTTATCATATTCATTGATGCCATTCTGCAAATATACAGGGATCTTTCTTCTCTCCCGCGCTCGCAGTGCAGCCAGCTCGGAAGAAGCTCTGTTATTTGTCGCGAGTGTAGCCAAGGATTGTTGGTAGGTCTTAATCGCAACAAATGGCAAGCCCTGCCTATCATAGGAGTTGGCACGGGCACGCTGCTGTTCGCTTAGGCCCAAAATAGCCTCTTTGTATTTTTTTTCAGCAATCGTAATATTAGGGTTGATCTTAGTAATTTTGCGGTATTCGGACGCTGCTGCGGTATAGTTTCTATTGGCAAAGTACCTATCAGCGGATGCCATAAGGCTATCAGTCTTCGAACGGGTAAGTTTCTGCAAAATCAAGTCGAGGTAGGATTTTGCCGATTTGTTTTCGGGGTCTTTTTTGAGGATCGCTTCAAAGACAATACGAGCAGATTTCAACTTACCATCATTCATCAAGTTGACACCAGCAGAAAAAAGACGGGTCAGTCTCGCTCTGTCACGAATGGTTTGTGGTAGGGTAACTCCAGACTCTTTTGCATATGCCTCATTGATATAGAGAGAAGATTCCTTGGGTAGGATAACGCCCTCTTTGCTGCAGGAGCTCGAACCCGCGAGGATACGGTTTACCATTTGTCCTGTGAGAACACCTATCTTGCTATAATCAGGACTAATTGCAAAAGTCGCTCCGAGCTTCACCAGAGTAGGAAAGCTGGTCATCAAAATAATACCGTTTTTTTTGCAAAAATTGGATAAAATTTCAAACCTCTCCTTATTGTACAGCGGATCACTGACCATGTAAAACGCATTGGTAGTCTCTTTTACTTTTTCGAGAGAGCTAGCAAAGGCCTCAGGCTTGTCCAACTTCTCTGCGGAATACAGTAAATGGTATTTCAGATCGTTGTAGTTTCCTTCCCCAGCCTGCAAAGCTCCCTCATCCGTGGAATAAAACGAATGAACGCGGCGAATTTCTGGGTTGATATCGTTCAAAGTCTTGAAAAATTCCGCAATAGAAACATCCATACTAACGCCACAGAGATTGTCTGCCGCTAAATTCAAAGATTTTGGGGAATTGACCATAGAAAACACGATGGGTATGCTCTGCAGATACTTCTGCGCTACTTTTGCTGCTGCTGGGCCAATCGCTACTAATAGAGAGGTATTGCCTTTCTCCAATTTTTGGAAGTACGCCCCTATGTCGGCATTTTCAGCGGTAATGATGTCTAGATACGAAACGTGTAATTTTTCTTCGATTATGGTGCGGATGCCATAGAGACCCTGTTCATAAATCGTATTGTCGGAAGAGAGTAAAACTTCGATACGCGCGGGTCTGGGTTGCGTTTTTTGTGGCCCTCTGGGGGAATTATGGCGAAATTTGGAAATTCCGCAATGAAATTAGGTGAAATTTACTGATTTTTTACAGTGTTTCTAATGTTTATTTGGTAGTAATCACACGAGGTTAACACAATGCTTGGAGAACGCGAAAAAGACGCCCTACCACAACCCCCACCTCTACTGCGGGTTATATTCAACAATACAGAAGAAAAAACAAGTGAACGTTTTTCAGAGTTAGAAAGAAGAGGAGTGACACACAAAATCCCAACAAATTTGAGAATGATAGTTCCAAGTAATGAACGAAAATACAACGACCCATACATCGAACATTACCGTATTAAAGTCAACTTGAAGCAAGCATTAC
>JBCCIA010000200.1:0-10294 GCA_039028475.1 Spirochaetota bacterium
AGCCTTTCTCCCACTTATTTTTTTGTTGTGAGTACACATCCTTTAAATCGGCGAGAGAATCACTACGGAGCTTTTCCGGCTCAGGCTCTTCTACTATCTCTACAACTTGTTCTTCTACAGGATCTATTTCATATTCACTAGTTTCTTTTTGCAGTGCAAATATACCTTGGCTCAATTTGTCCACGAACAGATTACGCTTTGAATTTATATCTACGTCAGATAGAAACCGGTTTGTTTGGTACAACTCGTCCTTTTGGGTTTCTAAAGCCCTACGCAGGTAGTCTTGGTAAACAGACGTCATATGGATACGGTCAGAGTTTTTCACTCCTTCTATCTGCCGTTCCATCTGCATACCAATTGCCCTTTCCCAAGTGATTTGCCGTTTGCGAAATGCCTCTTTCACATCCTCATCCCAACTTTCCGTCGAGTAGAGGTCGTCTGCCTTGTTAAAAGTATGCCGGAAGGCTTCGGAGTTGTACTGCTCAGAGTTTAGATGTTCCATTCTCACATCTTGGGCAAATAGACTAAGGGTCGGTGTGAGTGTGAGAGACAAGAAAGAAAACAGAACGATAGACGCTTGCGAACGTAGAAAAAAACCGAACTGTTGTTTTGGCCAGATAAGTTTTCCGCTTGGATCATGCTCTAAGATCGGTTTGCTTTCTTTGGGAGGAGTAGACAAATCATTGTTGTCATCGGAAAAGAAAATAGTTTTGCGTAGGGAAAGAACAATCCATAGCTTCCAAAACCAGGCACCGATCAAAGAGAAGACAGACATATTCGTTTGGGAAAAAAAGATCTCTGCTTCTTTCGTCATCGTAGCTGGCCAAATGTCAAAGAGAACGTTGTTGCTTAAACCTGCCAGGAAAAGCGGCAAGCTGGCATAACTCATCAGCACTAAGGATTTTACATAAGAAGAACTTTTCCGCCAAAAAATCCAAGAGGGTAGGAAGTGGATCAGGGCAGAGAAAGTGATATATACAGTCCAAGTCAAAGGAAAATAAAGCATGAGATTCCAGGGAACAAACAAACTACCCTTCATCTGGACAGAAGGAATCTGACGAAAGGCTTCCGAGAATTCTACAGGATAGAGAATGCCACGAAGTTGTAGAATCAAGCTAGAGCATAGTAGAAGGAAGTTTATAGAAAAAAGAGATAAAAATAAAAAGGAACCTGCATTTTTTAACAAGTCTCTTTTGGAAAAGCCAACTAAAGAGGCTGCAAATTCTTTAGAACGGAACAAAATGCTAGTAATTGTTTGGTAAAGAGAGAAGAAATATAGCTTCATTTTTGATTTTCCTCATGATTCTTTTCAAATGTTCTACAATATTGTAGTAGAATGTGATATTTTGGCAAAATGATCAAAAAAGTCAATAAATTTTTGTGAAATGAAATACTTTCTACAAACAAGAACCTACTGTTGGGGAAAAAGTGAAGAGGTGTGGAATTTGTATTTCCAATGAAATAATAAAAAAATAATCCGATATTTGTTCCCGTAGTACAATGGTTCTTAGGAGAAGGCCATGAAAGATGTATTTACTAAGTTGAAGCACGGGATATTTCTGGGAATTGGATTTAGCTTTGGTTTGCTCGTAAGTTATACCTTTGCTGTAACCGTTAGCACCTTAAATACTTTTACTTCAGGAAACACTGTCAGTTCCTCGCAGATCAACACCAATTTTTCAAATCTAAAAACAGCCATAGAATCTGTCCCTGATTGGATCATTAGTGGGAATGATACCTATTATTCTAAAGGCAATGTCATGGTAGGTAGGACAGATACCCCAAGTAGCAGCCCTAAGTTAGCCGTGAATGGTAACATATCATCTTCTATCTTAGGGACGTATTGTGGTAAATCAGCAACAACCTACAAAGGTGGTGAAGTTGGGGGATATACAGGGGCAAAGTCAATTTGTGAAACGACATGTGGGGATACAAATGCTCACATGTGTGTTGGGTATGAAATCATTATGAGTTTGCAGCAAGGGATCAATGTCGATAGCAGTGTATGGGTTTCTGAATTTCATCGTAATGATAAAACTGAAACTCCTCCTATTCATGACTGTAGAGGCTGGACATTATCTGTTTCTAATGAGGGTGGATTTGTACATACTGCTCCTCCAGGTTATACTGCGACAGAATACGAAACCTGTGACAATAGCTATTCTATTGCGTGTTGTTTGTGAACGTAGTGTTAATCAGTGTTAAAGTATTTCTTTAAAATTTTACCTAGCACTTGCGTCACTTTCTTTTCATAACCTGTGTTATAAAAACCTGATAATCCTGGGTTGTGGTTGAGTTCAATTACAATATAACCACTAGGATCATCGATGCCGTTTTCTACAAAAATATCAATACCACAAACACGGATTGACATTGCATCCGTAATCTCTCTTACCCAGTTTTTGGTAACTAGTGGTATATCTGCTCTGTAATCGGCAATACCTCCACCCGCAGTGAGGTTATTTATACTCGCAATTGCTAATATTTCTCTATCTCTCAAAATAGAGTCTTTTGTAAAATGGAATTGTTCTAGTTGTTTTTGTAAAAAAGAGTCTTTTAGAGAAATTCGGTGTTTAGGATTTTTACAATTTTGGTTGAATGCATTTAGCAATTCTTCAATGGATTGGTTGCCATCGCCAAGAATTTGTGGAGGGGTTTTTTGGTAAATGAATTCAACTTCCCCATCAATTGCAAAAATTCTATATTCAGGAAGATTTATCAACTCCTGTATATGAGCAATCCATGAATTTTCAGCAATTTTTTTTAAATGAGCAAGTAGTTCTGCTTCGCTGTATATGATGTTGGCTAAAGTTCCTAACGAGCGATCATTAGGTTTTACAAATATAGGGTATGTATTTTTGGCAAAAGCGATTGCATCTTCTAATTCTCTTCCATCTCCTCGCAAATCTCTATATTCTCTTTGGACAAAAAAGTATTCCCCTTTGGGGATTCTAAAGCCTTTCTGCTTTAAAATTCTATAACACCAAGCCTTATCTTTAACAACCTGCGACGCAAATTGCAAGTTGAGCGGATAAGTTTCGACACGATTGTTACTAGTGAAAAAGCTTTTTTTTCCATTAGAAATTTCTACTAGATTGTTGGAATAGTCATCTATGAGTTTCCAAGAATAGCCGTATTTAGAGCAAACTTCTTGCAGAATCGATAGAATTTGTGGGATTTTGGGTTGCATATTTGTACGATAACTCTCTAATAAGAATGAAATATCTGTTAGGTTAGATATTTGTTCCAAACAATAGTTTTTTCAAATGGCTATTGGGATACAAAAAAATTGGTTGATTTTAGTATATCACCCATATTATATTAGTTTTTTACTTGACTATATCATTAGCATTTTGTAAATGTTTTAAGCATCATGTCTGATAAAAACAATTTGAGTCCTTTTTTATCAATTTCAGAAGTCACTATGGCTATGAACTCTACTTTGGATCCAGACAAATTATTGGATCTTATTTTAGATCACTGTATTCGTTTTTGCCAAATTGAGTCTGGTACTTTGATGCTAATTGATCATAACATGGCAATCCTAAATATTGTTCGTTCACGTGGTTTGCATATAGAAAAAGATAGATTCAAGTTGAAGATAGGGGAAGGTATTACTGGGAAGGTCGCTGCCTCGGGAAAGTCAAAACTCATCAATGATGTGAGTAAAGACCCTAATTATATTCCTATCAATCCGAATATACAGTCAGAACTTGCTATCCCTATGATTGTAGAAGACAACATCATTGGAGTGATTTCACTAGACTCTGATCGTATCAATGCATTTACCCAGGAGCATTTGGAGATAGTTTCTATCCTTGCAAACCAAGCTGCACAAATTTTTAAAAATTTACAAACATTCCGTGATCTAGAACAAAAAAATAAAATCCAACAAGTCTTATTAGAAATTTCTAAAATTGTAACTTCGAGCTTAGATCTCCAACAAATTTTTGCATCCATTCTCACCAATATGGAGAGATCTTTAAAACTGCGCAAAGGAAGTATCGTCTTATACGATGAAAAGATCGAACGTTTACGAATCCATGCCGCTGTTGGATTGAAAGATGAGGAAATAGAAAGGGGAATTTACGAGTCTGGAGAAGGAGTTACGGGTAACGTTTATAAATCTGGCGAACCTGCAATGATTGAATCCGTCAACAATGACCCTAGCTTTATCAATAAGGTTGGCTATCTAGAACATTTTGATGTGGAAAATGATACGGTTTGTTTGCTCAGCGTACCCATTCGGAGTGAGCAAGCAACGATAGGTGTTTTGACTGTCTTTTTGCTAAAAGAAGATAACGTAAGTCTGCAAACATACCAAGACTTTTTGAAGGTAGTCTCCTCTACTATATCCCAAGCGATCAAAGTTCACAATCTTGTTGACGACATAACGCGAGAAATTTCCCAAGAAAATGTTCTTTTAAAAAGAGAGTTAAAGGGGAAATACAAATTTGGTTCCTTGATAGGTCGTTCCAAATCAATGGAAAAATTGTTTGAAAAAATTCGTCTCGTTGCAGATTCTAGAGCCTCTGTGCTAGTTACAGGTGAGTCAGGAACGGGAAAAGAGATGATCGCTTCTGCTATCCACTACAATGGCAACCGAGCCGATAAGCCTTTTATCAAAATCAATTGTGCTGCTATCCCGGAACATCTGTTAGAAAGCGAATTGTTTGGTCATAAGAAGGGTTCTTTTACTGGGGCGTTTGCTGATAAGAAAGGTAAGTTTGAGTTAGCAGATGGTGGGACTATTTTTCTCGACGAAATCGGTGAAATGGATCTAAATTTGCAGTCCAAACTGTTGCGCGTTTTACAAGAAAAAGAAGTAGAAGCCGTAGGAGCTGTGAAAGTAAAAAAAGTCAACATTCGAGTCATTGCGGCCACAAATCTCGACTTAGAATCTCAAATCACTGAAAAGAAATTTCGCTCGGATCTGTACTACCGTTTGAATGTAGTCAATATTGAAACCCCGCCTTTACGAGATAGAAAAGAAGACATACCCCTTTTGATCGCCCATTTCATCGATAAGTATGCCAAGGAAAATGAGAAAAAGATTTCGGGGATATCTAAAGAAGGCTTAAAACTACTTACCAACTTTACCTGGCCAGGGAATGTCCGAGAACTGGAGAATGTAATTGAACGTGCAGTTGTTCTTTCACAGTCAGACACTTTAGAGGAAGAAGATTTTGCGGATATTGCAGAAAAGAATACATCTGACACGTCTAACAATATAGAGGTTATAACTAGTCGAGACAACGAAAGCACTCTTACCATTGATATCGGAAGCAATACTTATACAGACGCTTCTTTAGAACAGCTAGATGGGAAAGCCTTGGAAGTTGTTGTGGGAGAAATAGAGAGGCGTCTCATCCAATATGCAATGAAGAAATTTCGTTATACTAAAACTCGAGTCGCAAAATATTTAGGAATCAATCGAAATACCCTTGATAAGAGAATCAAAGAGTTGAAAATAGAATATTGATATGAAGTTACACATTCTACTTAGTTTGTTTATTGCGCTATCTATTGAGGCTAAAGCTCCGGTGTTTTCGCATAGCTATGAGTACAATGATTTGAGTCCTCGGACTAAATTCTCTGATTGGGTTCCTTATCGTTTGAATAAGTGGAACCCTCGTTTTTTAGAGGATTATTACCAGTTGTATGGCTTGAAGTTGTACTATGGTGAGAATAAACTACGCAAGAATATCTATTTCTTAAAAACGGGACTTCGCAGTAGGTTTCGCCATCCAAAGCATGCCTTATGTGCTGTAAAATCAGAGAGAGGGTATCATAAATACCGTTTGCTTTTGACAATGCACCTAAATATGCAGATCATGCGTTCCTATTTGCGTATTGGTTCTTTATACGACAAACGCCACCTGTATTTCCACAATTTAGACTTTGCCCATGAGTTAAAGAAGTCCTTTCAAACAGCTATTAGTTTTTATAAGCAAGCACGTCCCTACTGGAAAGAAGCACAAAAGCATGCTTTGGCAGCAAACCAAATACGGATTGATTTAGATATAGGTACAGTCGAATCAGAAAGATATGACATTGCTACTGGTAAGTTGAACTATGACTATATTATCAATACTCATATTGCTAAGGCAGAAAAGAAACTAGACTCCGTACGTGAATATATTATCAAATACCCTGAAGCAGATAAGCCAGTTCTAGAACACGCAGATAGCAACTATTGATGAAATACTTTTTGTTTTTACTATGTTTGTTGTTTTCTTGTGGAACAAACACAGATACTCCAACGTTTCCTTTTTTGTTTTTCAACCCAATTGGTACGCCACAAATTGCTGGTGTACTCGCTACCGATGTAGAGTATACAATTCCCACGACAGAGGATAGTACTGTTTCTTCTACTGAGACTGCTTATAAACCCGAATATATTGTAAAATACTATGTCACTAATACGGAGCAGCAGTTTGTGGGGTATAATCTATATATTACTTCTACCATTCCTTCTTTGGCAGAAACGCAGGTAGGAGCTTCGGTTTATTTAGAAGATGGTGTAGAGCCATCTTTTCGCCATTTTGGCACCGAGGCTTCCACGGAAGCAACCTCATTGATTCGCAGAAGGATTCAAAATCGGATTCCTGCCCCAGGGGTTTTTCCCTTCCAAAAATGTGAGATTTATACATTCACTCTACGAGCTTTGTACAATAACGGTTCTATTTCCAACCCTTCTGCTCCAGTGTCATCCTGTTCGAGTAAATTTCCCTCTAAATGTCCAGAGGGAACAAGTTGTAACCCTACCTCATGCAATACTTCCAGTTGTTCTGATGCAAATGCTTGCGTTGTAGGCACCCTTTGCAACCCATGCGACGCTGCAAAAGCAATTGATCCCAATGATGGATGTGAATGCCAAAGTGGACAGTCTCCGCCTGGTTGCAACCCATAGATGAAACCGCAAGGTACTTTGTATATTGTTGCCACTCCTATCGGCAATCTAGAAGATATGACTTTTCGAGCTGTCCGAGTGTTGCAAGATGTATCTCTGATCCTCTGTGAGAATAAAAGAAATTCTATTTCTTTGTTTAAACACTTTGCAATAGAGACACCGTCTCAGACTCTTTATGGAGATAGGTCGGGAGAAAATCATCTAGATTGGGTGGTTGAAAAGTTGCGTTCCGGTGACAATATCGCCTATGTATCTGACGCAGGGACTCCAGGTATTTCTGACCCTGGTTCTCGTTTAGTCAGGTTGGTGAGAGATGCGAAGATCGCCGTGGTACCGATCCCTGGGGCCTCTGCATTGACGAGTATTCTCTCTATTTCTGGTTCACAGACGTCTCCTACTACCTTCTTAGGTTTTTTGCCAGAAAAGAAAGGGAAAAGGCGTAGAGAATTGCAGGCGTATGAGAATTGGCAGGGTTGTTTGGTTCTATACGAATCAATGCACCGTGTAAAAATAACTCTAGCAATGCTTAAGGAAGTTTTTCCATTAGCCGAAATTTTAGTAGGTAGGGAAATAACAAAAAAATATGAAGAATACCTACAAATTGCGAATGATGAAGAGGCGAATTTGCCTAAAATAAAAGGTGAATTCACAATTTTGGTCAATAACCATACTAAAAAAATAACTAAAGACCGAAATACGAATACCGATATACAGAGTTAAGAGAGGTAGCACCAAATGACAATCGAGAAAATAAATAAGCTAGGCCTCGGCTACGAATCGCAAAAGACCGTTACCCATAAAAAAAATATAAATTTTGCGACAACAGATAACATTCAAATTTCAGAAGCAGCAAGAAAGCGTGCTGAAGAAGTGAAATTGCAAGCCGATGTTGAGTTTTATACGAAGCTTACCGTATCCCAACCAGAAAGAGAAGAAAAGGTTCACAAACTTACCAGTGTGAAAGAAAAACTAAAGCAAGGGTTTTATGATAATCCTTCTCCAGAAGTTTTGGAAAAAGTGGCTCACAATCTTGTAAATGTTCTTATGGCTGACAGGCAGCAAAAGTAACATTCTAACAATATTATTTCATGCCTGTACTTACAGATTGGGTTAGTTTTCAGTTTCCTCCAAAGGTTCATATAGAAGTTGATTGTAGCCATAAAGTTGGGAATTTTATCCGA
The DNA here is from genome assembly GCA_039028475.1 of Spirochaetota bacterium. GTDB lineage: Bacteria > Spirochaetota > Leptospiria > Leptospirales > Leptospiraceae > JBCCIA01. The sequence goes on from JBCCIA010000200.1 coordinate 8,095, forward strand.
CAAATTGGCAACCGTACAGTTATTATTTCGACCCAGGAGGAAATGAAAAACGATGTAGAGTTTGATGTAATAAAGTCTAGTATCGAGAATAATACGGATGGTGTGATCCTCTATGACGATATTGAAAATTTTACAACTCTTAAATCTATTGATACTGCGACCCATTTTGTAAAACAGGCTCAAGCTAATTGTATTGTTGCTTATGGGTCTTATGACTCTATCAATGCGGCAAAAGCTGTTTCTGCACTAGCTACAAACGATCTCTTTGCAGAACAGATGATTATTGAGGGCAAGGCTTTAAAAAACCCTCCCCTCCCCTTAGTGGTGATTCCTACAATGCCTTTGATTGGCATGGAATGTTCCCCTTTTTGTACAGTTGTAGACAATAAGGACAAAAAAAGAAAGTATTTTGCCCATCTGAACCTTTTTCCTGAGCTTATCATTGCTGATGCCAAAATCAGTATGCACATGACTTCTATCGAGGTTGCTAAAATAGGAACTGCTATATTAGCAGCATCTGTTGATACAATACTATCCAAGTACTCCAATGAAATTACTAGTGCTTCTTCTTTACGCGCAATCGAGCTGATTTCAAAGAATTTGATCACAAGCTATCGCGATCCGAAGAATCTGAATGCTAAAAATATGCTCTACGCTGCGAGTCTGCTTACTGGCATTGCCCAATCAGTCAGTTCACTTGGATTGACCTTTGCTTTGTCATTGGCAGCAACAAGTTTGACTAAGTTGGATATATACCAATCGATGTCTATTCTGCTGACCCATGTTATGGATTATAATCTCACTTCTTCTGCGCAGAAGTATGTTATGATTGCACGAGCACTGGATGAAGATGTTACTGATATATCAGTGATCGAAGCAGCGATCAAGGCAGTTGATCACATACGTTCTATGTACCGCGAGATAAAAGTTCCCTCCAAACTATCAGAATTTGAAGTGAAGAAAATAGGTCTCCCCGCGATAGCTAGTCTTGCTTCTACATACCCATTTTTAGAATCCCAAAACCGTGAATTGCCCAAAAATGAGATAGAGACGATACTTTTAGCTGCATTCTAGTTAGAAGGTTATTTTCTCTTTTTTTTCTTGAAAATTTTGAATTAGTAAAGTTTTGTCTAATCTTAGACTCAAACTTATTTGAGCTCACCTAAAAAATAATGAATACGGATAAATTTCGAGCATTAATGGAACCAGGTTTGTATGGGAATTTATTCGGCAAAAAAATCCCTCTCTATTCACTTTTTCTCATTATTCCATTATTTACACTTTTATTTGTACTTTATATATTACTAGTTCCAATTTTTCATACGAATTCTCTCTCGCGAGAGGCTATACACGGCATCCTTGATCTTAGTGACTTGGATGAGACGCAAATGACAAAAGTGGCTTTGAGGGGAGAATGGGAGTTTTATTGGAAGCAGTTTCTTGTTAGATTGCCTAAAAATGGTAAGGTAAACTATATCAAATTACCATCTGCTTGGAATAGTTCTATGCCTGAGCAAACTGAATTTTCATTAGGGCAAGGTTATGCAACTTTTGCTTTAAAAGTCAAGTTACCCTCTCAAGCAAGAGATTATTCTATCAAGTTGCGACCTATATCAAGTGCTTATAAACTATATATCAATGGTAAAAAGGTTGGTGAAAATGGGGTTTTAGGCAAAACCCTTGTAGGAGAAAAACCAGGTTTGCATAATAAAATATACCACTTGGGAAAACAAGCAAATCAGATCGATTTGGTTCTGCAAGTTTCGAATTTTCAGTTGAATTATGGCGGTTTAAGAAGGCAAATTTTATTAGGAACAACTGAGGAGATTGTATCGGTGCAAATTAATTCCAATAACCAGAAGTTATTCTTTGCGGGTGCTTTTTATTTGATAGGAATATATCATTTGGGTCTACATTTTATCCGTCGAGCTAAAGATACATTTTATTTCGGTATCTTTTGTTTTATTGGTAGCTTGTATATGTTTGTAGACAATGAGTTATTGCTTTACCATTATTTTCCACAAGTGCCTTGGTTGCTAACTATACGTTTGCAGTACATCATGCTTTATTTTTCTACCATTACAGCAGTACTATATGTATATTACCTTTACCCTCGTGACTTTCCACTAAGGCAGATTCGTGCTATTATAGCGGTAACTATTGTCTTTTTTATTTTAACTCTATTTTTTTCAGCTAGAAT
>JBCCIA010000201.1:0-10253 GCA_039028475.1 Spirochaetota bacterium
AATTTCTGGATACCTTTCTACACGATTTTCCTGCAAATTAACCCCAAAGTAGCGTTTTGGTTATCATTGGTAACTATGCTGTTTGGTTTTGGCTCTGGCGTCATACGTAACTTGTATAAAAAAACCATCAATTGGTATCTTGTATCACGTTACCTGCTAGCAGCAATTCCATTTAGTTTCTTAGGCTCCTATCTATCCAATAAAGTTTCCCAAAAAGAACTTTTGCTTACATTTGCGATATTTATCATTTGCTATGGCTCTTATATGATCTATCATAGTAGAAAAGAACCAAAAGAACAAGAACAACACGAAAAAATCTATTGGTTGGTTGGTATCATAGGTGGATTCCTAAAAGGACTCATTGCTACAGGTTTAGGAAAATTACTACTCCCTGCATACATCAATCACAAACGCATTAAGCACCATTCCGAAGCTGTTGGTACCACCGTTATGGTTGTATTCCTCGTAAATGTTATTTCTATTTTAGGAAGAATGTGTGAAAGTCTCATACAAGAAATCAATACAAATAAGTTTCTCTTAATTTCCATGTTGATCTGGGTGATTCCAGCTGTTGTCATAGGAGGACAATTTGGGCCCATTATTGCAGAAAAGCTACCTAAGAAATATATAAAACCATATATAGGAATTATATTAATTTTTGCAGGTAGCCTAATCTTAATGAGAGGAAAGATGCAATAAAAACTTGTAATGCAAGCAATGAAAAAAATTATCAAAAGTAAAATAACTTGGCTCAAATGCACTCTTATACCTATAGCAATCTTACTTTTAGTGTATTGCAATAACAAAATCTACCATTCACCAGAGTTGCCAAGTATGAATTACTACTTAGTACTATACTTCTTTCTATACATCTTGGTTTTCTTCCTACAGATCTTACCACTCCTAACAAATAAGATTAAAGAAAACTTATTTTCTAAAGACTCACAAAAACAGCTATATTTTGACTTTTCCCTGCTATTTCTCTTGGCTGATAAGCTAAATATCATGATTATGATTTTAGACACGAACGGCTACATCCAAGAAGTCAATACAGCTGCAAAAGAACGAATTCTTAAAAGTAGTGAATGGCTCAATATCGATACAAAACAAATTATTGGTAGTGATTACTGCAATATCCATGAATCCTTTGAAAAGTTAAATACACAACAATTGCAAGAAAATAGAAAAATAGAGTTGGGTGCAAATATTATAAGTGCATCTCTCGTGGATGCACGAACATACGCAAAAAATCTAAATTTTCTCATTGCAACCTGGACCGACATTACTTTTGAGAATAACCGCAAACATTGGCAAAAGATCTTAGAAGGCCAACTAAAAGCAGGAATCGAAGAAATTGTCCAAGTTTCTGTAGGAATAGAGAGTTTATTTGAGGAAACAGATAGGCTAGCCATTCGAGCAGTCAAAGAGGCTGAAAATACTTCACAGTTTGCAAACAATGTCGCCAGCAATGTCAAAGACCTTACTTCAGAATCATTAGAACTCATCCAAGAAAATCGCTCCCTGACTTCTGAAATTGGACACTGTGTAGAAATAGCTGATTCCGCCTTTCATAACTCACAAAATATGAAAAAAATTGTCAATACCCTACAAAAAGCAACACAAGAAGTGAATAAGCTAGCAGACCAAATCCGGGTAATCATGAAACAAACTTCATTACTGACATTAAATGCAAGGATTGAAGCAAGCCATGCAGGAGAATATGGAGCAGGGTTTTCCATCATTGCGGAAGAAGTAGCGAAACTTACTAAAAATACGAGTATGGTTGCGCAAAAAATAGATGGTACCATAGATAACATCAATGAACAAATTCCTTTGAGCGAGTCTGTAATTCAGGAAATGGAAGATGTAATTCGTAAAATGAAGAATACCGTTCTGCTCGTAAATCGGCTGATGAACTCGGGAGCAGATAAAGCAGTTGCAAGGGCAGAATCCTTAGAGCAATTAGAACAAACCAGTGAAAGTATTGTAAACAAAATGACTGAAGTATTGGAACGGAACCAAATTGCTATTCAAAAAATAGAGCAAAATATGACTGCATCTAGAAAAATAAAAACATTGGTCCAAGACTTTGAAATTATTTCACGTCGATTGCAATCAGAAAGGGTAATTAGCCCTAGTGACGTATTTAGAGAAGTCAATATTTTTAACCAAATGGTAGACTTTGTCTTGCAGAAGAAATTACCTACTTCTTTGTATGCAGAAATAAAAACCTTTTCTGTTAGCCAATTTCAAGGTAAAAAACCTGAAAATGTATTACGTCTATTGGTAGAGACAACACAAAAATGCTCTAAGATTTTAAATATACCCGAAATTATCGTATCCCTTCCCAAAGGTACCATAACCCCTACACAAGTAATTCACAAAGTTTTGTATGTAGTAAAAGTTATGAAACATTATATCCATGAAACAATGCACCAACCTACGGAAGAGTTTTTTCATATCCGTCCAGCCGAAAATAAAACACCAAATGATGTCTTTGCAGTAATTTCCCTGATCCAAAAGAAATTAGATTTTGTTTTGCAAAACGCAAATCATAAAACAAAAATTTCACCTTAGCTTTTATAGATCATTATCCATAACCTTTCGTAAATTGTCTTCTTCTTGTTTGCTTATATGAGGAAAATACCCTTTTCGGATATTAAAAAAGAAAATCTCAGGTAAGCTAAACAGAACGGTTTGCAAACCATACCTAGCGGTTTTACCCTTGTCAAAAGGAGCTTTTGGCAAACCATAGAGAAATTGCCCCAAACCAGCCATGCTATTTATAAGTCCATAACCAGGTCTTAACCAAAAGCTATCATCTGTAAAAAAGAGAAATGCTTGTTTACTCTCTGAAAAACGAAATATACTAGATGTTGGTGCAAAATTTTCCTTTTCTAAGAACTGCGAAGCCTTTCCCTTTTGAGATTTCCAGCGGAGATACATACGCCGAATCGATAAAATTTCTTTCTTAGCAACAACCTTATATTTCTTCTCTACTTCGTAAGCAGCATAAAAAGGAATGAAGGTCAAACCAGAGTCAGCATTGATGTAAAAACCTAAAGGCATTTGCTTATCATTTTTTCCTATCCTAAAACTTTCATTGAAAACATGAAAAATCTCAGTAGTGCAATTTTTAAAAATCAGATCAAAATGATATTTTTCCTGGAGATACCTGCGGTATTTGTACAAATTACTACGAGATGTGGTGATACTTCTGCGCAGCAAAGACTGATTTGTATGAGGAAGAATTATAACTTCTCCGCTACGTAAGGGCAATATTTTACGCTGGCTCACCCAAGGAAGACGAGAATTTGCTAGACTCATACGTAACTGGTAGTTGCGATTTGCCATATCTTCCAAAGCATGGTACGCGATTTCAGAATGAATTTGCTTGTCAGAAAAGAAACGCAAGCGTTGTTTGTTCCAGTTCAAACGTATTGCCTTTTGTCTTTTTGTGAGAGCTGCACGTAAAGGCAGAGGAAGAGACTTCTGTTGCTCTACAAAAGCATTTAAGAAGAACAACCGATTTTCTTGGAGAGATTTTTGTATGACCAAAATCCTTGCCAAGTTTACCAACAAAGAACGATAATTTGGTTTATCTTTTTTTAAACTAGAGTAGATGTAAGATCTCCAGAAAGAAAGAACTTGCTTCAGTCTAATCTTCTCTTGAAAAGACAGTTCTTTGCGCGACAAAGCAAAAAAAGAGTTCTTCTGCAATTGCATACCTTGTTTTAGCAAAGACCAAAATTGGTAGGCATACAGCAAAGAAAGGTATTTCTTGGAAAAACTAAACTTAGCAAATGCATTGGTATACAAATCTTTTGCAAAAGATAGTTTGCCAATACGTGCTTCGGGAAAAGAGAAATTCTGTAACTGCCTTTTAAGCTTTGCCAATTGACTAAGACATAGCTTCGAATTGATTTCTGGAAAGAGCCGCCTATTGCTAGCATACTTGGGTACGATATAACCAGCAGCTGGTAAAGAGAAATACTTCTTTTCTGGATGCAATACAGTAGATAAAATAGCAACATCAGTCTGAAAATACTCTAACTGCCGAATTTGCTTTTCTCTAGCTAGGTAAAGGTGCTGGAACCTCTGTAAAACCTTTTCATAATTCACTTGGCTCACTTGGATAGAAAAAGATACGATATTTCTATTTTCTACCACAGCATACGTATAGCGAAAACTCTCCCAAGTTTCCCTAACGATGCGAAAGATTTTATCTGGAAAAAATTGAAAATGAAAAACAGTATCCTGAAACTTAACAGCAGTGTGTCCACCACTAGACTGTCCTGTATTCGCATCGACGTACAAATACTCAAATGTTCTCGTACTAGCGCTAGTTGTAGACACAGGGACAAAAATTAGCAAAAAAAGAGAAAAAAAAAGTTTGCACTGACCTGGGAATAAATCAGAGTTCATATTATTTACCTGGATAAATAAAGCATGGAATGGTTCAAGATTTCTTATTTTGCTCCCGGACTTTTAGTAGATCTCATCATAACACTTACGGTATTCTTATTCCTGTCGTTTAAGAAAGAACAAAGTCCGGCGAACCGGTGGTTAAGCCTTTTCTTTTTAGGAGAAGCCTGTTTGGCCCTCGCTTATTTCCTATCCTATAGCATATTGCACGAATTCGCTGCTTTCCATCGCTACCTCTCCTGTTTTATTGTTTTAGGAAATGTTTGCTTAGTTGCATTCTCCTATTACTACCCTAAAAATGAGAGACCCAAAGAAGCAAAACTAGTCATTTATTTTTTTCTCTCCATGTATGCCCTTACCTACCTCCACTTCATTTACAACACTATTCATGCTGAAAAAACATATAATTTTGAATCACATATCTACACATTTGACTTTGGCAAAGAAATTGGCATTTTACACCTTCTCTTATACCTAGTATCAGCATTTAACTTTATTCGCAAAACACTCCGCTATTCAGAATATACTGGCTTTTTTACAAAATGGTTGAAACAACCAAAGACGATTTTTTCATTCTATTATTTGCAAAACCTCATCGCCCGCTTTCTCTCCTCTTGGGTCAAATTTTTAGTCCCCAAAGGAAATTATGCAGAAGCGAGTAGAAACTTCACTTTAGCCATTATACTACACATTTTTATTGCAGTTGCCAATGTCCTAGTGAAGAATGGTAGTATCTCCTACTACCTATATGCAAATATATTTGTCCTAGCTACAATGTTCATCGTATACTATATAACTGTAGTTTATATCAACCATTCCCTAGAACCTACTTCTTTCATGATAAAACTAATCGGTATCACATTGGGTATGGTTCTTCTGATTCTAGGATATGTCGCAAATGTCACTCTCACAGAAGTTGAAAATAGCTATGATGACAAAAAAAGACTCGAAATCCAATTTTTACAGCAAACGCTCAGTAGCAAAGAGCCACAATTTTCCAAGAATATTTCCTATGTGCTGTTGCGTAAGAACGGCATAAAGATGTTTTCACAGCATTATACTATGATATACCAAAGGGAACCAAGCCTCAAAAGCAATGACTTCTCTGTAGGAGATAAAAAACTAAAAGATAAGCTAGTTACAAAAAAATACCAGTCCATCAATCAAAACTACGACAAGACCCCTAAAGACCAAATTTTTCGCAAAGCAAAAAACCACATAGAAAAAAGAAAACTAAGGCTTCTAGAAAGAAATTACCGCAATGCCAACGGAAACTTTTTTGTTTTTTACCTCTTTGCATTTGAAAGCAAGATTTATGAAGTAGGCTTCAGCTATGAAAACTATCGCGAGACGATTCACAATTCTGCCCAAAAACTCATTTTAGCCATGCTAGTGAGTACGGCATTTATTCTATTTGTCTTCCCTATCCTATTCAAAAAAAGTATTGTCACACCATTGAGAAGTCTATTGAAAGGGGTCAAGAAGGTCAACCGTGGAAATCTGGAGGTACAAGTCCCTATTAAAATTAACGATGAAATCGGCTATCTTAGCACATCGTTCAACTCTATGGTAGAATCCATTCGTGAAGCTAAAAAAGAACTACAAATGCATGCAGAGAATCTTGAGCAAAAGGTAGAAGAAAGAACACAAGAGATCAGTTCCAAAATGCAGGAAATCCAAAACCTAAAAATCCAACAAGATGGAGATTATTACCTAACATCCTTATTAGCCAAACCGCTTTATTACAATGCCAATAAATCTAAAACGATTCTCACCGACTTTGTGATCGAACAAAAAAAACAATTTGAGTTTCGAAAAAAAAAGGGAGAGTTGGGAGGTGATATATGCGTTACAGGAAATTTAAGAATTGGCAAACCAAACAATTACCAAAGGTATGTAGTCGCTATGAATGGTGATGCAATGGGAAAATCCATGCAAGGTGCAGGAGGTTCTCTTGTAATGGGTGTTGTGATGAACTCTATTTTGTCACGTTCTGCCGCAAACGATAGGGTATTGGATACAACTCCTGAAGACTGGCTTACGGACACCTATAAAGAAATTCAATCTGTTTTTAAATCCTTTGATGGCACCATGGTGATCTCAGCTAGCATTTTTGTCATTGCGGAAGAAGATGGCAATATATCGTTTATCAACGCAGAACACCCTTTTTCGGTTTTATACAGAGATGGCAAAGCGTCGTTCCTAGAAAACAAAATATATTTAAGAAAATTTGGTATTGACTCTGAGTTTTCCTTTGAAATCAAAAAGTTCAAACTATTGCCAGGTGATATCGTTTTGCTTGGCTCTGATGGAAAGGACGACATTCGCTTACCGGAAACTGCTCAGGTCAATGAGGACGAAACTCTCTTTCTCCAGTCTGTGGAAGATTCTCGAGCCGATTTACCCAGGATCATCGATATTTTAAAGTCGTCTGGAGAGTTGATAGATGATGTGTCTCTTTTACGAATCGAGTGTAAAGAATATACGCAGAAAAATGAGACAGCAACTCAGAAAAGCATGGAAGACCAATATCTACTCGCGAAAAACTTAGTAAGCGAAGAAAAATTAGAACAGGCATTTGACCTAATGTACGACTTCTTCGAGAATAACAAAACCCACCAAAAATTGAACAAACTCTTAGCATTGATAAGTTTTAAATTGGAGAAATACCAAAATTGCATCGAAGTAATTAACACATACAAAGAGAACATGCCAGAAGAAAAAGACTTGCTCTACTATTTGTCTATTGCACAAAAAAAGCAAGGGCTGTTCGAAGCAGCTTTAGAAACAGCAGAGGAATACCTACAACAGTATCCAGATAGTATCCGTGGTTTGATAACTCTTGCAGACATCCAAAGAATACAAAAACAAGAATTAGACGCGAGAAACACTATAGTACGAGTCCTACAGTTAGACCCCAAAAATAAAATGGCACAGCAAATTTTTTCTATCTTACAAAAAGATATAAGTTAATTATTTCTCAACTTCAGTTTTTTCTCTGATGTGACTGGAATGGTAAGCGTTCCTAAACTGGTAGTAAAGTCGGCGTTTCCGTCGAGAACAAACGTTAGCTCTTCTCCAGTCAGGTATGCTTTAAGCAAATTTTTTAAAAAATCTGCAAGAGCTGGCTTTCTATTGTCTTCAAACTTTGTCACCAACTCCAAAGGAATTGTTTTAGATTGCAACGGAGGGATAATTACACTCTCTTTATAGAGTACATTGGCAAGTGAAATGTTCTTTCTCAAGCCACCAAGCTTTTGTAAAATAGTAAAATCAAATTTTTCTAAAGTAACCGGAATTTCATTGGTATTTTCAATACTTACCTTAGCTTTAAAGTAAACCTTAGGAACTGGAGGTAGTAATAGTTTAAAATTGCTAACTCTCAATGAGACAATGTGAACTTTACACTTCTTTAAAGCCTCTAGTCGTTTTTCAATAGGGTTTGAGCAGCTCTGATAGCTAAAAACAAAAAATATAAGAAGAATATACTTATTCACGAGAATAAACGAATTGCTCCCCTTTGACAGTTAATATAGGTCCCTGAGGGTTTCCTTCTTGGATGATCTGTTCGGCAACTAAAGTATGCCAAGCATCGCGTAACTGCATCTTTAGCTCAGGTGGTAAAGATTGGATTTTTTTTGTAAGTTCCGCTTTTTGCAAAACTTGGTTTGCTTTTATACCATTGTCACGAAAGACAGAGAAAATTTCTTTTATGATTTCTTGCATACTAATGTGCCTCATCCCAATTTTTACCAAATCTGCCCTGCACTACGATAGGTACTTTCAATTTAAGTACTTTTTCCATTTCTTTTTTTGCCAGTTCAAACAGTTCATCCTTTTCCTTATTATGCACCTCAAAAACCAACTCATCGTGCACCTGTAAGATAAGTTTGGACTGCATTTTACTTTTCTCAAGGGCCTTGTAGATTTTTATCATCGCCATTTTGATCATATCGGCCGATGTACCTTGGATAGGACTATTGATAGCAACACGTTTTGCGGCTTCCACTTCTTGGCGTTTACTAGCCTGGAGACCTGGAACATACCTTCTACGTCCCATCAGTGTCTCAACATAGCCCTTCTCTTTTCCTGATTCACAAATGTCATCCATAAACTTCTTTACTCCAGGATAAGCCTCGAAGTATTTTTCGATGAAATTCTTAGCTTCGTCACGTGAAATGCGTAAGTTTTTACTAAGACCAAATGGAGTCACACCGTATATTACTGAGAAATTAACTGCCTTGGCTCGATTTCTCATTTCCGGGGTAACATCCTTCTCTGCTACAGAATAGATAGCACTAGCCGTTTTGGCATGAATATCATAGTCTTTTTTATAGGCTTCTATCATATTCTTATCGTTGGAAAAGTGTGCCATGATCCGTAACTCAATCTGAGAGTAGTCAAGACTCAGTAGAGAAAACCCTCTTTTTCCTACCACAAAGCCCTTACGAATCAACTTGCCTTCTTCATCCTTTATGGGAATATTTTGTAGATTGGGATCCGTAGAAGACAAACGACCAGTCGCAGCAATGGTTTGGTTATAGCTTGTATGCAGTTTATTTGTCTTGTGGTATACTAAGTTTGGTAATGCTTCGATATATGTTGAGCTTAGTTTTGTATACTTTCTATATTCTAAGATCTCTTCGATGATAGGATGCTGACCCAATAGGTCTTCCATGACACTATGATCTGTCGAATAACCAGTTTTGGTTTTTTTAGAGGGCGGTAAGTTCAACTCTTCGAACAGCACAACCTGTAGCTCTTGGGTGGAAGCTATATTAAATGTCTTACCTGCCAACTCATGGATCGATTTTTCTAACTCCTTGATCTTGTCTTTGAACTGCTTCGATAATTTGCTAAAGTATTCCAAATCAATGCTAACACCATTGGACTCACTTGCTACTAAAACAGGGATCAAGGGAATTTCAATTTTTTCATAGATCGACTTTGTTGGCACACATGTTCGTTGCAGGTCCCTCTTCGCTCATTATTGGCCAGCAAGCCGAACTAAATATTGCATTTGTGGATGGTGAGTACAATCCTGTTGCAGGTTTCTATGGCGATCTTCGAATCACAATCAATGAAGGACAGGCCGAAATAACTGATGCGATAGACCTGGATCTCGCAGAAGGCTGGTTAACAGTTCCGTTCATCCCTACTGAAACAGGTATGCTACGGATTGATATCTCCGCTCGTGGAGGTTTGTTTAAGGAATCTGTCAATCCTATGATAGTTTCTCAAGAGCCAGCACAGCAACAGCTATTCTGGGGCGATATACACTCTCATTCTCACTTCAGTCACGATGGGGTTGGGCAAGACCCGTTTTCGTACGGCCGTAATATTACTCGTCTTGACTTTTATGCTCGAACCGATCATAGCTGGGTACCTGAAGCAGGGTTTACCCACGGCCTTGCAAATCATGCATGGGAAGAATATATCGCTCTGGCAGATGATTACAATGAGCCTGGGCGCTTCGCAACGTTACATGCTTATGAAGCTTCATTCGGATCGCCCTTCGGTCATCACAATGTGTACTTCAGAGGGAAACCAGGACCACTACTCGCTCCTCAAGTTGTTACGTTACCCGAAATGTGGGAACTACTTACTAAAGGTGAAGCCCTCACAATTCCGCATCACACAGGTAAATTCCCTCAATCATTATCTTGGAGCCCTCACGACCCATCCTTCAGGCGGAATTTTGAGTTGTATTCAGCGCATGGCTTAAGTGAAACGTATGATCCAGAACACCCTTTAGCGTTTGAACAGAGTGATTTCACCACACCTAGTCGCTCAGCAAGCGGCCCCCCGTCAGACGGGCGGACAAGTGT
>JBCCIA010000202.1:0-10210 GCA_039028475.1 Spirochaetota bacterium
AAAAAGCCTCTTAATGATACTTAACGTATAGGTTTAGCTATAAATTTACTAGAGAGATTGCAAAACAATGGACAAATTTACAAAAATTCTCATAATCTTCCTTTCTCTTCTCTTGTTCCGTTGCTCCGGTAGCCAAAGTGCCAGTGCTAGCAATCTCATGCGAGCCTTTATTTTCTCTACCAATAGCTCCAGTGAAAACCTTGCTTTGTCCATCTCCGGCAACCTGAGCCAGAACGGGACGAGTATCAGTAACACTCTAGTTACCACCAACGCCACATCCATCACAACTTCCACAGCGATACAACAGAGAGATACATCTTCCGAAATTATTCGCTGTATTGACTATAACCTCAATTCCGGGAAACTTACCTGCTATCTTATCATCAACACCGCCAACATAAACGGGGCAAATGATGGTTGCTACCATCTTTACTACAGTTCTTCCGACAAGGAAAAATTACAATCGATTGCCAGTTTTAAATCAGTAACTTTTGGGAGCGAAATTAAGTTTCTCCACCAAGAAACCATTCCTACTGGAGCAATAGGCTTCTCTCTCTTCTCTTGCAACAGCACGGAAAAACTGTTAGTTTCCTCATCTTTCACAGACTATACGGCCTCGGATGGAATACTAACCGACGAAAATGGCAATTACACCATCAATGTTGAGGCAGGAAAAAAGTCTACCCTCACCTTCCGCAGAGCGACAAAAGACCTTGGTAACCTTATCATTGACCTGAGTAGCATTACTACTGAAGAGGGTCTAAATGAAATCAAAGACACACCTTCGAGACTAAATATTTCTGTGCCATCCGGTTTTGAACATAGTATAAGCATCCAAGGTCCTGTAAGACTGGGAACGGAAAGCATAGGAGTAACAACCGCAGCAACTTCATCCAGTGATCTTAGCTCCACCAACGTACCAGACATTGATATCACTACCTTTGCTACAGAAGTAGGTAAAGATAGCAACCTGACATCAGCCATTCCTGCTGCTTTTAGCTTCCGTACAAGTGCGTTTACTTTTACCAAAGAGATTGCCATCAGCACGCAAAATCCAATTACATCTGGAACGATTCTATCTTGCAGTTCCACTCCTGCATTGCCTGCTGGACTCAGTATCAATGCAAGCACCTGCGCTATCAGTGGAACACCAACAACGGAACAAAAAGCAACAACTTATGTTATCATCGCGACTGGTAGTCTCGGAGTTACTTCCGCTAGTCTTAGTATTGCTGTTGCTGACACAATTGATACGGCCAGTTGGAGCGCGGTACAATCAACACTCAATACACAGGCTGCCCTTGGTTTGAGTGGTAGCGAAACCGCAGACACCTCCACCCTTACAGGCTTATCGGGAACACAAAACTGGTTTGGTGGAATTCTGGCAAACAATGGTAAAATTTATGGTATACCCGGGGACTCAACCAGTGTCTTAATCGTAGACCCAAATGCCAATACCATAGACACTACTACAATTTCAGGATTATCAGGCTCTCTCAAGTGGGGTGGTGGCGTTTTGGCTCCCAATGGTAAGATATACGGCATACCTAAAGATTCGACCAGTGTCTTAATCATTGACCCCACTACCGATACAGCAGATACGACAACAATATCTGGTCTCTCCAGTGATACAGGAAAATGGGCTGACTGTGTGTTGGCACCCAATGGTAAAATTTACGGTATACCTAATAATGCTACGGAGGTACTTATCATTGATCCTACTACCGATACGGCTGACACAACAACAATTACTGGGCTTTCCAGCGATACAGGAAAATGGTTCAGCGGTGTCCTGGCAAACAATGGTAAAATTTACGGTATACCTTTCAATGCAACCAGTGTTCTCATCATTGACCCCACTACCAATACAGTAGACACTACGACAATGAGCGGCTTGAGTTCCAACCAATACAAATGGATTGGAGGGACTATCGCAGCCAATGGCAAAATTTATGCAATGCCCTTTAGCGATTCCAGTGTGTTAATCATTGATCCATCAACAAATACTGCTGATACAACTACTATTACAGGCCTTGGTACGACCAATTTTAAATGGTCTAGTGGGGTCTTAGCTGCAAATGGTAAAATTTATGCTGCTCCACACAAAGCTAGTACAGTCCTTATTATTGATCCGACCAGCAATACGACAGATATTACAACAATCACAGGCTTAAGTACAAGTGACAATAAATGGACTAGCTCTACTTTTCATCCCAATGGTAAAATCTATATGATACCCAAAAATGCATCAGAGGTATTGATCCTCGATACAAAGTCCAATGGTGTCTGGCCAAATGACTTTTATCTATCAGGCTATTTCAATAACAACTAACCCCAAAGGGATAAATCTTTTTCACTAGCTTACAGTTATTTTTTTACAAAACTGATCTTACCAGTATTGCAATGAATTTTGATTGCAGGTTGCATATAATACCTTATTGTTTTTGCAGGGTAATTGGTTCTCATGATGTAATAATACTTACCGTGTTTTACAATATGGGTTTTCAATGGCCTTTCAGGATGCCATTTATAAGTTGCCTGGTCTAAATGAGGTTCTGCTAGTTGCAAGGCTTCTTCTGGTTGGATTTTGACATTTTCTACTTTATGGTTGTGGTGTATATATTGCGGCTCCTGGCAAAACACTGTGGTAAAGAGTATACCGATTAAACTAAATACATTTTTCACAGTATATAGAGAAACGAAATTAAATAAACAGTCAATTCTTTTGCTATTTTTCTGGACATACAGATTCGACATATAAGAGAGTGTTTTCGCAATATTGGAAGATGGCAATTCTTGCCCCAATTGGTTCCAAGATATGCCAGCGTCAAATGAACAACTCCAAAGCTCGGGTTGGTGCTGAACTAATGTTTCCTGCCAACTTGTTAGCCCCAATTGCAAAAATACTTCTTGGGAATATGTTTATGAATGGAACTAAATCCCTAGCTAAGTATATGGAAAAACATTAGCATGATTTTCTTAATTTAGACTTAAGAAGAACAGCTATAATGAGAGACTCCACCAGCCCATAAAAACTCTTCTGGACGTAAGGTATAGTATTTGTCTTCTACTTCTTTGGTCTGCTCGTCGAACGGCTTTGTCAGCACTTCCTGTAACTCTTCGATAAGCGTATAATTTCCCCTCATTGCTTGTTGGTAGGCAGGGACAACTAACCATTCTCGCCAGGTATATTTGGGATTGACAAGTTTCATTTTTTTACTTACTGCTTCTGAATTTCCATTGTTATGTACAAGCCCATGCCACTTCTGTAGCCATTGGCCCCACTCTTTTTTCAATTCATCTGTTGGTTGTCGATAGAAGCTTTTGCCAATACCAGATAGATCTTCTGGAATGTTTGAGAGTTCGCGGAAAAATATGGTATAATCGACAGAAGTTTTTACCATGAGTTGCAGTAGTTGGACAAACAGCTCTGGATCAAATGTATCGATTCCCAGCTTGGACGCCCACATTCTTTCCAGCTTTTCTTCCATTACGCTGGAGAATTCTGAACGTATTTTTTCCAATTTTTCCATAGCAGTTTGATCGGATCGCAATAGTTGTACGAGCGCTACACAAAACATATCAAAGTTTTTTTCTGCGGCAGCAGGCTGGTTGAGAAAAGAAAAATGACGTCCTCCACCTGTCCAAGGTTGGAATACTGGGTCAAACAATTCACAAAAACCAAAAGGACCATAATCCAATGTATAACCACCCCCTGCACAGTTATCGCTATTGAAGTTGCCCTGGCAGTAGCCGACTCTAAGCCAGTTGGCAACAAGAGACGTTAATCGCTCGCGAAATTTAGTCGCCAACAACACTACCTTCTCTGTCATTGGAAGGTTTTCCTCTATTTCTGCTTTGTATTCTCTCTCTAGCAAGTGCGAGAAAATCATTTCTAATTCTTTGAGGGCGTCTGGGTGCTGGTTTTCTCTGGCTCTGCGACCAAATAATTCTACCTGGCCTACCCTAAGAAAGGAGGGTGCTACACGTGTAGAAATCGCAACTGGGTTAGATACCATAATCTCTGGGTCGGTCGATTGTGACCCTTCGTAATACCATGGGCGTTTGACAGTTTCTGTATGCGAAACATAAAGACTTAGTGACCGTGATGTAGGTATACCCAAGGCATGCATATGTTCCTGTGCAAGAAATTCTCTGACACTAGAACGCAGTACTGCACGTCCATCACCGCCCCGGCAATAGGGTGTTCGTCCTGCACCTTTGAGTTGCATCTCCCAACGCTTGCCTTTGCTTACAATTTCCAGAACTGAGATGGCGCGACCGTCACCGTAACCATTGCCAGTTTGGAAAGGACACTGTTGGATGTATTCTGTACCATATATGGATAGTGCATAACCTGTAGCCCAACCTTTTCGTTGCATAGGTTCCGGTAGCTGAGACATTTCACCAGAGAACAGTCGCATAAACCCTGGTGTCTGTGCCAAGCTGTTGTCAAAACCTAACTCTTGGAAAAAAACTTTACTGTGAGCTACGTATTCGGGGTTAGGAAGCGGAGTTGGCTTTACTGGTACGTAATGGCCTGAGAAAACTTGCCTTGGTTGGTGGTCTTCTCCTGATTCTGTCGCTTCAGGGTCACTATGGAGGGTATCCAATAAAGAGTAATCGGCTAAACTAGCCAATTCTTGCAAATCTTTCACCTTTTGCGTATCATTCGATTGGCTTTTGTCTAATATACTTATTTCTTCTTTCAAGATCTTCATAATAACCCCACAACACAGTTTTTTATAGATAAAGCCTCTTTTGCATTTGTCAAGGGGTAAATTTAAATCTGTTAGGAAACGTCCAAACATGATAGGAAATTGGTGAAAAGGAGTAACAGAAGCATGACAATCGTTCATTATTTCCTCTTTTTATTTCACACCTATAGTTAGGTATTTCAGGCTTATGCAGTCAATTTATACTTTTGTTATACTTAACACTTGAATCTGCTGCTTTAAATAAAATTTTCTTGTTGCATAATAATTCTCGTTCCACATAAAAAGGGAACTATAGGAGCAAAAATGGAACAAATCAAAGGTTTGGATGGTATTTCATATAACCAACTTGATTATGAAATAAAAAATGGAGGAAAATTTGTATATTATGAGTACTGTATATCTATATTGATTATGACATTTAAAAGAGGTTCTAGTATACATTTTATCAAAAGTGGACAAAACCCTCTGGTTCCAGGACTCGCCTTTTCTCTTTTAAGTTTTGTCTTAGGTTGGTGGGGATTTCCTTGGGGACCAATTTATACTATCGGAGCACTGGTAACAAATTTTTCCGGTGGAAAAGACGTCACCACAGAAGCATTACGGGCAATAAAAGCCAGTGCAAATCAGTCCGAAACAGCTAAGGAAGATTTAGAAGAAGATAGGTGGTGAGGGCAAAGTATTTCTGCATACGCTCTTTAGCTCCTCTTTTATGACAAATACCAGAGCAGAAATTGTTGTTTGCAAAGAAGTTTACCGAGTTAGATCAGTACTACAAACTACTTGGTCTTAAGTGACCAAATTCCGTCCCAGGATGCGGGTAATTTTTTTAGCAAGTAATTGCAGCGAGAATAGAAAACTCTCGAAGGGCTGATTTCGCTTTTAGGATTGGGTTCGTACCCAGCACTCTTTTTGAAAAGCTCTTTTGCTGCCACAAAGTTTCCATCCAAATATTCTTTCTTAGCACGAGAGAAAATATCTACAAGCTTTGTATACCTGTCTCCCAGTGTATTTTTTTCTCCCAATATCTCATACGTAGTGACCGGAACTTCCTTTCCCTTAACTTTCATGATATCGATTTCACGCATAATAAAGGAAGAGTCCAAAATGTCTACCATATCCTTACTAACAAGTAATCCTACTCCATACTGCTTACAGGCAGATTCTAAACGAGCAGCTATATTGACTCCATCTCCTATCAAAGTTAGGTCTATACGGGAATTGGGACTACCTATATCACAAAGGATCGCCTCCGAATAATGCAAACCAAAGCGCATAGTTACAGGGTCTTCAGAGAAAATTTCATCATTCTGGTTTAAGTCAGCTATTTTATTTTGAATTTTTAGAGTAGCACGGATAGCGTTACTGATTGCTTCCTTCTTATCTTCCAGGATCCAATAGGCCATACAGGCGTCTCCAATGAATTTATCAATGTCTCCACCGTGCTCACCAATAATTTGAGTAATGATATCAAACAAACGATTGATCTGCTCGACAATCTCTTTAGGCTGGTAGCGTTCAGAACGAGAGGTAAATCCGGCAATATCGCTAAAAAAAATGGTCGCATCCGTTTTTTCAGCTCGTACCGTACCTTCATTTCCATTCAATAACGCCTTTTCGTGTGCCATTTTCACAGATGATTTGGATAGGTACTTCAACATTTGGTTCTTCTCAGCCATGGCTCTCTTATCAGCCAAAACCCTTTCTACCGATGCAAGCAGAGAGTCCATGACAAATGGTTTGCGAATGATACCGGCTGTTCCCATA
Organism: Spirochaetota bacterium; assembly: GCA_039028475.1. GTDB lineage: Bacteria > Spirochaetota > Leptospiria > Leptospirales > Leptospiraceae > JBCCIA01. The sequence continues at coordinate 6,483 of JBCCIA010000202.1, forward strand.
TTGGCGATCATTTTCATATCCCAGCTGGAATCTCTGGAAGTAAGTAGGATAACAGAAGGAACCTTTTTTTCTTTCAAGGTTTTCAAAGCCATCCACAAATCCATCGCGGTTTGGTTGTTGCCAATGTCCATTTCAGAGATCAATATCTCGTATGAGTATTTCTCCAGAAGAAATATGGTTGATTCAATATTTTTGACGATTCGTACCGAAAAGCCCTGTTTTTTAAGATTCTTTGCGATATGATTACCCAATTGTTTGTCGGTTTCCAGTAATAAAATACTTTCTCTTCCACTCAATGTCTGGATAAAATTTCTTTTGATGCGGTCCAATAATTCAGGGATGACAACTGGCTTGGTAATGTATTCATCCACCCCGGAAACAAAACCTTTTTGGATATCGGCAGCGGAACCCAGTGTACTGGACATGATAATGTATATATTCTCCAAACCAGGAGTTTTTCGAATGGCCTTACAAACTTCAAAGCCGTTCATATGAGGCATCTCGATATCACAAATGATGAGTTCAGGCTTGGTTTCTCTGGCTTTTTGCAAGCCTTCCCTACCATCAAATGCCTGTAATACAGTATAACCTTCTTCTTTTAAAGGTGGGAGCAAATGGTTATGAACCAGCTTCGAATCATCAATCAAAAGTATCTTTTGGCTCTTCTGGGTCAAAGATAACATGGTAGATAAGACTTCTTCTGCTGCTATGGGCCACTGGAGTATTTTATCAGCCGAATTGCCGGCGTCTTCTAGGATACGGTAGTCAGACGAGAATAGTAAAATTTTGATTTCCGAACCAAAGGCTCTTTTTAATTTTCGCGACAACTCTATGACCTCTGGTTCGTCACTGTCTGATTGCAACAAAATAATAGAGTTTAAAAAATCAGAGATATTTTTTAAAATATGCTTTGTAGTTGTTTTGGTTAATTTACATTTTTTCTGCAACTCTAGATAGATATAGTCACGAAAAATCTCGTTTTCAATTGCAAGGTATATAGGAAGATCAAGACTCATCCTTTCCTCCATCATCCAGGTGCTGGTGTATGCTATTTAGCAAAACATCTGCATCGATTGGCTTTTCGAAATATTCGTGTGCACCCAGTTTAAAGGCAATATTTTTATCTTCCTGGGAAGTTCGGGAAGTAATTAAAATGATTGGTACATTTCTATAAAGTGGTAGATTGCGTAAACGGCGTGTCAACTCGAAACCATCCATCAGAGGCATGACTATATCGACGCATAATAACGAGTAGTTCTTTAATGTTACCTGCTGCAATGCTTCGTATCCATTCTCTGCTTCTTCTACCACATAACCGGAGCGAGACAATATAGAGTTCATATGCTGCCGATAAACAGCCGAGTCATCGACGATAAGAATTTTATGTTCACGTTGTTTGCTACTTTTAGAAATTTGCACATCTTCAATCGCTAACTTTTCTTTACCAGCCTCGATGATCTCTCTTGTATTTAAAATTAAAACAAGTTTGTTATCACTTAGTATGGTACAACCCATGATAAAAGGAGCTTTTTGCAATAGGCTACCAAGGTTTTTAATCACAATTTCATGGCGACCAAGTAACTTATCTACAATCACTCCGATGCGATTGCTCCCCTCTCCAAGAATGACAAGAGGGATCGAATCTGGTAAATAGAAGGAATGGTGGATTTCTAATATAGATGCAAGATGTACGACAGGTAGGACATGATCGCGTAAGTGGTAGATTACTTGCTTTCCTACCTGCTTCAATTCGTGACGAGAAACAGTTAATACTTCATCAATGTTGGACATAGGAAAGGCAATCTGTTGGCTACCAATATCCAATAGTAAAACTCTTACAGCAGCTAAAGTTAAAGGGATTTTTAAAGAGATTGTAGTACCCTTACCTTTTTTACTGGCCAACTCTATGCTACCCTGGATTTCATTGATGGTTGCTTTGACAACATCCATACCGACCCCACGACCCGATATTTCTGTTACTTTCTGTGCCGTAGAAAATCCAGGCAGGAAGAGAAGTTCAAAGATCTCTGATTCACTCAATGTATCTAACTTTTCCTTAGTTAATAGTTCTTTTTCCAGGGCTTTGTTTTTGATTCTTTCTGTATCCAGCCCCTTGCCATCATCACTGATTTGGATGACAACATTGGACCCCTGGTAAAATGCTTTTAGATCAATGGTTCCACTTTGCGGTTTGCCACTCTCTTTGCGTTGTTCCGGCGTTTCAATCCCATGATCGATAGAATTCCGCAATATGTGGAGAATTGGATCGACCAATTTGGTAATCATCACTTTATCAAGTTCAGTTTCCCCTCCTTTGATCTTCATAGTAACCAACTTCCCTGTTTGTTTTGCCATATCTCTTGTCTGGGTGGGAAACTTTTCTAGTAAACTGGAGATAGGTACCATACGAAAATTCATCACGCTATTTTGCAGCTTGGTTGTCAATGTTTCTAGGTTTTCTACATTTTTCGTGACATTTTGTTTAAGCTCGTTAAATGCTATTTGTAACAAAGTCATTTCTTCCGTAACAGTAAGTTCACTACGATAGACTTCATTGGTTAGCTCATGGTAAAAACGTTTGCTTAATATCTCCACTTTCTCCACCTGACTATCGGAAGCATTGAAGAGATCGCTTAACTCTTTTACCAAAACCTCGTTGGCAACTTTCAGTCGGTTTAAAAAAATTACCGGTTCATTTTCGTTGGCACGATCGCCTATTTTTTTCAGGTCACGGTACAATTTCGAAAGAAATGAAATTTGGTCACGGAAGCGAATGCGGGCAATCGGTAGTTCGGAAGAAATATTAATCACCGTATCCAATTTTTCCGTACTCACTCGGATTACATTCATTTGCCGGGAAAAACTTTTTTTGACAGCAGCACTCTCTACAGGTTTTCCCTGGACTTCGGCTTTCTTTGGTTCCGGCCTATTTATCTGCTGTTTTTCTTCGCTTTTGCTTTCACTACTACTTACTGCATCCTCCTGCCTAGTTTCAGAATGTTGCGTTTGTACAGGTAAACTCTTTTCTGTTTCTGGCTTATCAAAATTTGCGATTTTTGCTATAGCAGGCATAATTCGTGAGTAGATAGGACCTTTGGAGGCAACTTCCTCAATCATTTCTAAGAGAATCTTATGACCTTCTAAAATAATATCGATGAGCCTTTCATTGATTTGCAACTCACCAGAACGACATTTATCGAGTAAGTTTTCTATAGCATGGCAGAGCTTTTCCATTTTTTGAATATTGAGGAGTCTAGCTCCCCCTTTCAAAGTATGGAAACTACGAAACAAATGGTTTAAAATATCCTTTGCCTGTGGATTGCTCTCTAATTCTAAGACTTGACTGGCAATTTGGGTTAAATTTTCAGTGGCTTCTTCATAAAAATCACTGATAAGTCCAATTTTAGAGGCAGGTATTTCTAATTCTTCGGGGCCATCCTCTTCTGCATGGGAAATCTCTTCTTCTTGTGTGTCTGGTTGCGTTTCTTCTGCCATAGTTGCTGTTGTTTCTGGTATCGTAGGTTCTTCCACAGTTTCCATTGGTGTTGCTTGTGGAATCACCACCTCTTCTTCGACTTCCTGGTAAGAGAAATTTTCCAACCATTCAGACATAGGCTTTTGCAAATAGGTCTTACACTCTTCTTTTAAAGAAGAAATGTCCTGTGTTGCTTTTTTCTCATTTAAAAAAGGCCGCATCCGGACCGGCGTTGTTCACGGCAATCGTGAAG
>JBCCIA010000203.1:0-10201 GCA_039028475.1 Spirochaetota bacterium
AAGCTCACATTGATCGGCAATCGACTCTGCACCTCAGAGTCTTTATAAGTCTCAAATGCGTTTCGTGCTGCCTCTTCCTCTGCATTTGTATCTTCTTTAGAACCCAACGATATTATAGCAAAAGTTTCTTCATTGGATGGGTTTATAACTGCGAAATCTCTGGGCTTTGCTGGTTTGACCCATTCCCCATTTATATAAAAGTTTCTCTTATCTAACATTTTAAATTATATTTCATATCCTTTTTCTTCTGGCTCGTCATCAGTTAATTCTTCCGGGAAACCATCAGCTCTAAAATCAATATTATTTAGGTCTTCCATTCGTTTAACAATCATAGAAGACCATGCCCTTGAGCCATATTTTTTCTGGCCATCTTTAAATATATCCACAACTAAGGGAGAAAGCTCTAATGGTATATCCAACTTCTTACCTAAAGTATCGAATAAGCCTGTATCTTTTACGACAAGATCCATAGTAAAGTTAATATTGTATGATCCATTTAATATTACCTGACTTTCTGTTTCATGCACAAATGAATTTCCTGAAGAAACTGCAATTCCCTTATAAACTTTGGCAAGATCAAGATTCGACTTTTTGGCAACCGACCAGGCTTCTCCTAATGCAACTAGGTGAACAGAAGCCAAATAATTCGTAATTACTTTTAACACCGTAGCTGTACCTAATTCACCAGTATGTAAAACTCTTCTTCCCATAATTGTCAGCATTGGTAAGATTTTTTCAAAAGCTTGTCTTTGGCCCCCAACAAATATCGCGATATTTCCTGTTGCTGCTCTATGGCAGCCTCCACTAACAGGACCATCCAGAGGGATTGCTTTTTTTTCTATTACTTTTTTACCAAGCCTTTTAATCTCTGCCTCATCTGTTGTGCTCATTTCCAACCAAATTTTATTTTCAGATAAACCATTGATTACTCCCTCATCACTCTCCATCACTTGAGCACTAACCTCTGGTGATGGTAGGCAAGTTATAATTAAATCTACATTTTCTGCCAATTCTTTAGGTGAACCTGCAACTTGAGCACCTTTTTGTTTAAATTCATTAGTTAAATCTTGGTTTAAATCTCGAATAGTTACATCGTATTTATTCCTCAATAAACTCCCTGCCAGTTTGCCGCCAACATTTCCTAAGCCAATAAAACCTATTTTCATACTTTTACCTCTTTTCCATTCCTACCAGAGCCTGTCTGAAAAGGCTGGTAGATAGTTCTTTTAAGACACGCTCTCAAACGTCTATTCTTGGATTTGATTGTACTAGCGTTTTAAGTAAATAAAAAAACATATTTACTTTGCTCCAAAGGCTTCGCCCCAGCGATAAACATCACCTGCTCCTAAGCATAACAAAATATCACCAACTTGTAACTTTTGCCGTAAATAAGAGATTCCTTCTTGGCAAACTCTAGTTAAAAGTTGAGAATCTGGTAATAAGTTCTGAATCAACTCACTGCTTACTCCCTGTATCGGTTCTTCGCCTGCACTATATATTGGCAATAGATAACACACATCTGCTTCTCGCAATGCCTCGGCAAACTCTTTGTATAGATTTCGCGTACGTGTAAAACGATGTGGTTGAAATAAAACACAAAGACGCGAACCTGCTGGAACCTGTGGGCGAAGGGATTGTAAAACAGCAAGAACTTCCGTAGGATGGTGGCCATAATCGTCAAAAATCCGTATACCCTGCCATTCTCCGAGAAATTCTAAACGACGTTTTACACCTTGGTAACGCAACAACTCGGTCTGAATAGAATCCAACGCAAAACCAAGCCTTCGCAAGGCTAGATAAGCAAGACAAGCATTTTGCAGATAATGCTTACCAGGAATGGGAATTTGTAAAAAAACCTCTTTGGCACCATCACGCAAATATACACCAGTGTCTGCAAAGCGAATCGGATAAAAGTCTAACCAATCAGGGATCTGTTGGGTATTTTCTCCGCAGGCCAAGACGGAAACTCCCGCTTTTTCTTCAACCAGCAGTTCACGGATTTCTGCATTGTCAAAGTTTACAATTACTGATCCTATATCTTGCTGCATATACTGAGAAAATGCTTGTAGTAACTTTTCTTTTGTTTTGTAAAAGTCCAAATGATCATCGTCAATATTAGTAACGATGCGAACAGAAGCGGTATGATTAAGAAAAGTCCCATCAGATTCATCAGACTCATATACACCGTATTCTCCCTCCCCCCATTTGCCACCTTTACCTTGCAGAAAGGGAAATTCCCCTCCTAACATCATTGTGCTATTAGGCTCTAGTTGCAACAATACTTGCGCCATCATACCTGTTGTAGAAGTTTTGCCATGCGAACCAGCAACAGAAATAGAAGTTTTTTTGCTAAAAATACAATGCAAAACTTCTGAACGATGGAATAATGGAATTTTTTTTTCTTTCAAAGCCAAATACACTGGATGCGTCAAACGATTGATCGCAGTAGAATAAACCGCGTAGTCTACTTCTGGCAAATCATCTGCTGGACCATAAATTGCAATCCCACGCTCAGATAGTTTTTGTAACTCGCTAGAATCTTTTTTATCGTAGCCAGAAACAGCGAACCCCATATCGACCAATAAATGGGCAATCGCCGACATGCCAGAACCACCAATTCCCAATAAGAAAGGCTTCTTACCGGGTAAAGAATCAAGCATCGCTTCTACCAAAGAAAAAGCTAGCTGTATCTTCCGCAGCGTTCAGGTTCGCTATTTGCCAGGCTGCTTCTGACATTGCAGATAACTTTTCGCGATTTTCACCCAAATCCAGTATGATCTCTAAGAGCCTGCTGTTGTCCTCATCTTTCTGCTCAATGATATAAGCGGCTCCTTTTTCCTTACAATACTCTGCATTTGCCAATTGGTGGTTATCAGCTGCATAGGGATAGGGAATTAAAATCATCGGCAAACGATATGCCATACATTCAGAAACGACTCCAGCTCCTGAACGAGCGATCACCAGATCTGCCCACTCATAATGCAGTTTCATATCATTTGCATAAGGAATAATATTCTCCTTTGGTGTACTAGATTTTAACTTCTGTAAGGTATCTTCGTACAAATTGTTACCGGTTAAAATACGAAAAACACAGGTTTTACTTAGTTCAGGATGTCCCATAGAATCTAAAATGATATGATTGATCTGCCGTGCTCCTTGTGAACCACCCATAACTAGCACATTGAGCTTTTCCTTTTTGGCAAAAGTATATTCTTTCACTCCGCTACTATTGGGAAAAATTTTATTCCTAAGAGGGTTTCCCAAAATTGCGTTGCGGATCGAAGGACTTTTAAAGTTAACTGGTGGAAAAGCAAAAGAAATGGCAGTAGCTTTTTTTAAAAAATAACGGTTCAACTTACCAATCACGCAGTTCTGCTCACAAAGATACAATTTCTTAGAAAACAAACGAGCATAGAGAACAGCAGGCAACGAAGAATATCCACCCATGACTATAACCACATCTATACTAAGCCTGTTAAATTTGAGGAATGTACGCAAAACATTCAGTAAAAAGGAGAAAGGCCAGATAAGTAACTTCTTGGTAATAGGAGGGGTATTATGCCAAAGAATTTCGCAGGGAGCTTCCTGCAAATCAGGATTACTGCGATTTCTTTCTAAAGAATGGATAAAAACCTTGGCAATACCAAACTTTTCTTTCTGAGTGGATAAAATTTCAGCCAAGCCTATACCTGGTGAAATATGTCCTCCTGTGCCTCCTGCTGCAATTACGACGGTTTCACTCAAGTAATATTTTCACTCCTTGTAATATTTAAAAGAATTCCTAATGAGATCATTACAGTCAAAAGAGAGGAACCTCCATAACTCAAAAATGGTAGGCTAATCCCCGTTACCGGAAAGATCCCAGTTACCACAAATAAGTTAATCAAAATCTGTACACTGATAAGCGCAATCAGACCCACTCCAAGCAAAAAACCATAGTAATCCTGCACACGCTTTACCAATAAAAATCCTCTCAGCACTAAAAATATAAATAAAGAAAATAAAGCGAGAAAGCCAAGAAAACCAAAATCTTCTACAAAAGTAGCTGCCACAAAGTCCGTATGGCTATAAGTAAGGTAACGATGAGAATAACCAGATGAGATTTCTGTACCGAACCACCTTCCTTCACCGAACGCTTTAAAAGACGATACCAATTGGTGTCCCTCTGACCATTTGTATTTATAAGGATCTAACCAAACTTCAATTCTCTTCTTTCGATAACCAACACGGTAGATCAATATGAATAGTAAAGGGATAGAAGCTAAAAATGCAAAGAATAAACGCTGTATAGGAAATCCATCAATAAAAATCAATACTATGATGACAGAAATTATTTCTAGAGTAGTCCCAAAGGCGGGCTCTATAATGATGAGTGCGATGATCGAACTTATAACAGCTCCAGGAAATAAGAATTTAGAATATTCAGGCACTTCCCAACTAGATTTTTTCACCAAAAAAGCGGATAGGTAGCTCACAACCGCAATTTTGGCAAATTCAGATGGTTGCAATTGGAAGCTCCCCATATTGATCCAACGATGAAAGTTTCTTCCATAATAGGTTCCTACTGATTTACCAATACCAGGAATAAATACTAATACCAAAAGAACTATAGAGAATAAAATGATTTGGCTAGAATATTTTTGATAAATCTGAAAGGGTATATTTACAATGACAGTAAAAGTAAATAGCGAAATACCCATCCATAAGGCTTGCTTTTTAAAGAAATACATAGAATCTTCAAACTCTCTTTGAGCAGTAATAGAAGACCCAGAAAACATAATGCTCAGCCCACCAAATAATAACAATAGTACGACATATAACATAGGTAAATCAATCGGATGCTTACCTATACGGAGAGACTCCAGTAATTTTAATCTCAGAGCACGGATCATTGTATTTTCAAAGTAGACAAGGAAACTAAAGCCAAAATAACAGCAACGATCCAAAAACGCACCACAACTTTCGTCTCTTTCATACCTCCCAATTCAAAATGATGGTGCAGAGGCGCCATACGAAAGATTCTTTTCTGGCGCATTTTATAAGATCCAACTTGTAAAATAACGCTCAAGGCCTCTGCCACAAAAACTCCCCCCAACAAAATCAATAAAATCTCTTTCTTGAGCAAAATCGCAACCATTCCTAGAGTGGCACCCAAAAATAAGGAACCTGTGTCACCCATAAATACTTCAGCTGGGTGGGAATTAAACCATAAGAAACCAATCAAAGAACCTGTCATTGCTGATAAAAATACAGTATACTCATGTGCTCCAGGCAAATGCGGTATATTCAAATAATTGGCAGCAACAGGGGTACCAGAAACATAGGCTATAATCCCAAATGTAACCGTTGCAATCATGGCCGTCCCTGTAGCGAGACCATCGAGTCCATCCGTAAGGTTAACAGCGTGTGATGTTCCTATAATTACTAAAATAGCAAAAGGGATTGCCAAAAGTCCTAAATCTAGCAAGGGATATTTCACAAAAGGAATAAATATATGCGTTAGTACATATTCGATCCCTTTAGAAGATTTAGGAATGATTCCTGTATAGCCATAAAAAATTACACAAAAGCTCAATGCCAGAAGTAGCGAAAGGACAAACTTTACCCTTGCCTTCATCCCTCCCTTAACCTTCAAAATTGCCTTACTATAGTCATCTCGAAAGCCTAACATCGCAAACAAAATGCTATAAATACTGAGAAGAATTACATTGTAATTTGATAAATTTCCCCATAGGAGTACAGATAGAATCAAGCTAGAGATAATCATCAAACCTCCCATAGTGGGGGTACCTGACTTCTTTTTGTGAGAACTCGGACCATCTGTTCGAATACTTTCTTTAAAGTTGATACGTCCCAAATAGTCAATAATCCTACGACCTAAAAAAAAGCATAAAAACATAGATGTAAGTCCAGATAACAACGCTCGAAAAGTGACATAATTAAAAATCCGCCACGGAGTATTCTCTGGATTTTCCACCAACCAATTGACTAATATTTGTAACATAAGAAATGATTCCTAATAAATAATTTACCTTCTACTAGACTCATCTATTGCAAAGGCCTGTTGGATTTCAATGGTATCACTAAAACTTTCTTTTTTAGCACCAATGATTTGGTAGTTTTCATGTCCCTTACCTGCAACCAAGAGGAAACCTCTATCAGGCAGTATTTGTATGCCTTTAAGAATAGCTTGCTTACGATTAGCGATACGTAATACAGAGGGGAATGTTTCGGGAATGCCCTTTGTAATATCATCCAAGATCTGCTCTGGGTCTTCGCTACGTGGGTTATCAGAGGTTAAAATTAGCATGTCTGCATATTTAACAGCAACTTCTCCCATTAAGGGTCTCTTCCCCCTATCCCTATCCCCACCGCAACCAAATAGACATATAAGACGTGAATGTGGTATAGCCTGTAAACTCTTTAACACATTTTCCAGGGCATCCGGTGTATGTGCGTAATCAACGATTGCGGCTCGACTTTTATTTTTCCCATAGACAATCTGAAACCTTCCATCTACGGGCTTAAGGTTTTTCAGAATCCCTTCGAGTTCTTCCGCTTCCATTCCTAATTGGATAGCTGCAATATATGCCAAACAAACGTTCTCATAATTGAACTCACCTAATAAGTTCGTAAAAAGTTGTATGCTGGCCTGTTTTTTCACATGCAAACAAAAGCTGGTTCCTCCAAGTGCCAAATCCAATAACTCACCAGAGTAAGCCTTTCCTTTACCAAATCCGATTACGTCATATGTCTTATGTCCATCTTTACGAATCCGCGAAAGGATATTTCGTCCCCCCTGAGAGTAGGTAGAAATCACAGCAAACTTATTCTTATGGTTAGAAGATTCTAAATGTTGGAAAAGGATAAATTTACTATCTAGGTAATCTTCCATGCTAGAATGGAAGTCGAGATGATCTTGGCTTAAATTGGTGAACACAGCACCATAGAAATGGATACCATGCAAACGACCTAGTTTCAGACCATGTGAACTAGCTTCCATAAAAACATACTCTACCCCATCGGCTAGCATATCTTGCAAAATACGATTCAAAGAAGAAGGATCAGGGGTAGTATAGCCCGTATTGATTACTTTATTTCCATAGCTTACCTGAATCGTTCCAATGATTCCATATTTTTTTTTGCGAGCAATAATATCACCTAAAATATAGGTGAAAGATGTCTTTCCATTTGTTCCAGTTACAGCAATGATTTTTAATTTCTGCGATGGCTCTTTCTTCAAATGAGAAGCAATGGAACCATGCAAAAACATGGGGTCACCAGAAGCTAGTATCACATTTGAGAAATTTTCTGCCACCAAAAGATGCGGACTATTCTTATCGATCAAAACTGTTTTGACGCCACGCTGTTTAGCCATGTGCAAATAGGTGGAAGTATTTTCAGAAAATGAGTTGTATACACAAAAGATATCATTAGCTTCTACTTGCCGCGAATCGGCAGAAATATAATCAATCTCTGACTCTGGGATCGCTTTAAACAGAGAAAGTTGAGAACTTTCTTGTATCAGGGTAACTATCTTCAAAGTTGCTTACTGTTCTTTTTTTCCTGCTTCACTAGGGAGGGTTATAGTAATAATTCGATTCCTTCTAGTGGAAGGCAAAGAGTTGTATACTTTCTTGTAAAGGGCTTCCATACGCTCTGCAGAGGTTGAAGAGGCAATGTCAACGCGCAATTCATTGTTTTTACGGAGTAGTTTGTCTTTTTTACGGTTCATAATCTGTATTTGTCTATTGAGATGTGTGTATTTCACATTTTGCCAAATATAAAAGAAGCCTAAAGTACCAGGTATAAGCACAATAGCAATTGTCTTGTATACAAAAAATGTTAAAGAATTCCAATACGCCCTTGCCAGGTTATGAATTGCCAAACAATAACTCTCCCGCTAAAGTTCTTATCCGTTCAAATTGGAGTTCTGTCAAGCCCTAATTTACGAATTGCCCGTAATTTTGCAGAACGTGCAGCACGGTTTTGCCGAACCTCCTCTTCCGAAGGAGCCAAGGGCTTTTTATAAAGTAGAGAGGCTGACTTTTGTTGCTTCCAATCCCTAAATACATTTTTCACGATACGATCTTCTAGGGAATGAAAGGAAATGACAGTAAAGATTCCACCTGGCTTGAGCATAGAGAACAATTGTGGCAAGCCATGCTCAATATGATATAACTCCCTATTGACTTCAATTCGCAAAGCCTGAAAAATACGAGTAGCTGGATGCGACTTTGGTGGCCAAAATTTTCTAGGTATAATGGCTGCAACCAAATCTGCCAACTCCTTACAAGTCTGTATCTTTACTTTCTTACGTTTTTCTACTAAAACAGCGGCAATTTTTTTTGACCATCTCTCTTCACCATATTTCCAGAAAAGATCTAGCAATTTTTTTTCAGGATAACGGGCAATGACATCCTTTGCCGATATTCCTACTCCATCTAACCGCATATCAAGAGGTTCTTCTTTGGCATAGGAGAACCCTCTTCCAGAACCATCATAGTGGAACGTCGAAATACCTAGATCCAACACAATTGCATCGAATCCTCGCGCGAAGGAGGAAACTTGTAAAGTATCCAAGGAAAAATCAGAAAAATTATTGCACATACTATAAATTCTATTCTGGTATGTGTACAGTCTTTCCTTTGCTCTCTGCAACATTTGCGAGTCACGATCTAAAAGTAGAATTTGCGAATTAGGAAATTTATGCAAAATGGCTTCTGAATGTCCTCCCTCTCCCGCAGTTCCATCGAGAAAAAAGAGTTCTTCCTCAGTAGAAAATGCGGCAAATGACTGCAATACCTCGTCCAACATCACAGAAATATGGACTGGTTCAAAGCTATCTAGTTCATTTTGCATAGATTTAACTTTACAAACTAAGTAAAGACAATTCTGACAAGATAAAAATTAAAAGTTGGTAGAATTACTGACGACTCTAAGAGCCTGTCTGAAAAATAACTACAGGCTCTTGCAGCTTGCCTTATGCGTAAGAATATACTTATTTTAAGACACGCTGTAAGATATTTTTCAGATGTACAACCTATTTATTCGTAAAAAAAGCGAATATAATGAGAAAATAAAAGACTATACGTAAAATATTCTTCTCAAATTATAGTCTAAAGACTGTATGAGGGTATATTAAATGCAACGCTTTTCCGATTTTGAAATTGAAAAAATTATTGAAAGCTATAACGTGTTGGGCTTAACGCCTGGAATAGCTGACGATAAAGATATAAGGCAAGCGTTTAATACCAAGGTTAAAGACAACCACCCTGATTCTACACAAGATCCTGTACTCAAACAACTCTATGAAGATAGACTCAAACAGTATATAGATTTTCGCGATACCTGCCTGAGTTCCTATAAAGTGGAAAGTCTAGTCGAACAAATCAACTCTTACAAAATAAAAAAAAGAATCACAGACAGTTTTTCCAGCTATTACAAAAAATCTCGCTTGCTTCGCTATGCTATGGTCTTTGCGCTTATCGTTTTTGGACTCTATACTGCATTCGATATCAGTAAGTATTTTCAAAAACCCGAAGATAAAATTCTTAACTCAGCCAATACAACGCAGGTACCAAACGCACCTAATAAACAAATAGATAATAAGTCAGAAGTTGCTAGCGCGGAGTCCTCTTTTGACCCTAAGCAATTTAATGATCTCTTCATTGAAGGGGTAGATGCATTAGAAAAGTTTTCCATTGCTAAAAACGGCTTAACGGTGAAAGAGCAACCTTCGTTTGGTTCGCAAACGGTAAATATCATTCCATTTGGAACGAAGCTAAACGCCAGAATGACAAAAAAAGTTCTCAAAATGAGTGGAACGTATGCGAACTGGTATTACATCCAGGAAGCAAATGGTTTTGTCCCTGGTGAATACTTATCAGGAAATGATCCTGAAGAAAACCACCCGTTAAATATGATTGAAAATACAATTCGCAATACCTATACAACAAACCTGCGTATCAAATTTGGAACCAATGTAATTTCTTTATTGGCGAATGAAGCATATTACTTCCCAGGAAGAAATGACAAAGACTTTACTAAAAAGGGTATCTATAAAGTAAAAGGCAAAAATATTCATGTATACTTTGAAGAGAATGAAGTAATCCTAAGATACAAAAATAATACAGAATTTGAAATTCTTTCAGATAAATAATGTTCACTGACGTGGAGTATTTCTTACTCAACCTGTCGT
>JBCCIA010000204.1:0-10127 GCA_039028475.1 Spirochaetota bacterium
CAAGAAATTATGCTTTCGGTTACAAATGTTTCTAAAAATATAAACCAAGTTAGTATTGCAAGTGAATCTCTCCACAAAAACTCTTTAGCAGTTGGTGAAAACATTAGACAGATTTCCAAAATTACAGAAACGAATGCCGCTTCCATTGAAGAAGTTTCACACTCCGCAGAGGAACAAGCAAGTATTTCAGTAGGACTAAAAAATTTGGGGATAGAATTAGATCAAATATCGCAAAAGATGAGAATAGAAATGCAAAGGTTTGTATTTTAAGAATTTGGTATTAGAAATCATCCACCTATAACTAAAAATTAGAATTTTTAGACAATGTATTGCAACAATAACAAGATTTTTTATTTACAGCGTGTCCTAAAACATGTATAGTCTTATGCAAAAGGTAAGCTGCAAGAGTCTGTAGTTTTGTTTGAGGACAGGCTGTTATACCAGAAGAAGTAGATACAAATGAAAACAACACAGGCTCCTAAATCTTTTTTTTCCCGTATGAAGTGGAATATTTGGCAACAAGCAAAAAATTCACTTATCTGTCCACAAGAACCTACATTAGAAGGAAAACTGGCACTTATTACTGGAGGTAACAATGGTATAGGTCTAGAAACTGCGAAAGGACTTGGGCACAGGAAAGCAGATGTAATCATCGCTGCTAGAAACATAGAAAAAACAAAAAGTATTGCCCAACAAATAGCAGAAACAAGCGGAAGAAACATATACCCTGAATCTCTTGATTTATCTGATTTAAACAATGTTGTAGCATTTGCCGATGCTCTCAAGCAAAAATTCGAAAATAGAACAATAGATATATGTGTCGCCAATGCAGGAATTTGGCCCTCTCGTTATCTTACTTCCAAACAAGGGTATGAAATTGCCTTTGCAGTCAATGTACTGGGACATTATGTTTTGATAGAAAGATTATTTAAGCTGGGCTTGTTGAAGACCGGAAGAGTTGTTATCGTTACCGGTGATATATACACCATGGCAAAAGATTGTACACCGGACTTTCAATATTCAGGAAGGTTGGGAGGCCAAACCGCCTACTGCCGTTCCAAGTTGGCTAACCTCTGGCTCGTTCACAAACTTGCCAAAAAGTATCCACAGGCAAATATAACAGCGGTTCATCCGGGTGTTATCGCAACAGATCTTGGTGGCGGCGGTGCTGGTTTTAAAAAACTTTTCTTACTCGAACCTTATAGGGGAGCTCAAACTTCCTTATATTGTGCCAGCCAAGCAGATGTTGTTTCCGGTGCATACTATCACAATACAATGGGCCGAGTTATTTTGCCCGAGGATGATAGCGCAATGGACTTGGAAAAAGCACAGATCATGTGGGAAGTTCTAGAAAAATTGGCAAAGGATTTTATCTAGCGAAACTTACCAAAGAACAAAATATGAAAAATCTATTTTTGATCTTTATGTCACAACTATCTTTATTTTCCTGTACTGTTTCTTCTTCCAGAGAAATTGTACAAACAAATGCTAACAATGGCATGGATAGATGGCTTAAAGCTACTAACGCCATAGATGTAAACCACCCAATCGTGCGATCAACAGAAGTTAAAATTACAATGGGAATAGAGAACCAAAGGGATAAAGCTATAGCTATCCACAACTGGGTGCGAGAAAATATAAAGTTTGGATTTTCAAGAAAATTTTGGAAGACTACAGCAAGCGAAACGATAACGGAAGGCATAGGTTTTTGTAATCCCCAAGGTACTGTTTTTGTAGCATTGCTAAGAGCTTCTGGAATACCAGCGAGACTCTATTTTGTAGAATTGGATCAGGCCATTCTCTTTGGATACTTGAGAACAAATGCTGCTTATGTGGATCATGCCTATTCTGAAGTATTTTTAGATGGCAAATGGATTAAGACAGATAGCTATATAGTAGATTCAAAATTGTTTTTACATGCACAAGCCAAGTTACAAGCGGAGAAAAGAAATATCGGTTATGGAACGAGAAGGAATGCAACTAACAAATGGGATGGCATATCTGACAGCTTCTCACAATACTCACCAGGCTTTACAAAATCTGAATTTGGTATTTATGACGATGTATTTGATTTTTACTCACAAGTTAATAAGTCAAATAACGGTAGCTGGTTAATCAGACAGATTGTTCGATTTACATCCCATGATGCCAACGAAAGAATTGATAGAGTTAGAAACAATGCCAAAGGAAAAGTTCAAAAGTAGAAGTCATCGCTATTTTTGGCCAATCAGATAAACAAATTATCAATTAAGCAAAACACCACCTCAAACATTCAAATGATATATGCAAGAGGGTGGTATTTATCTGTTAAATTCGCCTTTTCTGCCAGTTTTGGTATTGGAAGTTATTTTGATCTTTTAGATTCTTTCATTATCTTATTCATAGAAAGCTTCTCTTTAGCTATCACCACGAAATTACCTTTAAACCAGGGAATAGCCAACTTATCGCTAGAAGAAGTAAACCAAACTTACAGCATGTCCTAAAACCAGTTTATTCTTATGGAAAAGGTAAGCTAGAAGAGCCTTTAGTTTGATTTTAGGCTCTTAATACTTTTTCTTCGGCCAGTCTAGGACTTGTCTTCAAGCTTTGCATTTGGAGCATTTTTCTTAATTGAGGCAATTCCGTTTTCGCGTGCTTTTTCAGACTCATAGGATTCACTTGTTCCGATTACTTGGTGGTTGCCGGCTTTTAAATTGAACCTGAACTTTCCTGAAGTAGTTGTTTTTCTATCATACCTTTTATCATCCGGAGAGTTCTTTTTAACCGACTCTATACCATTCTTACAACTCGATTTAACCTTATACCCCTCACTGGCAAGAATAATCTGTCCATTGGTAGCCTTTAAGCGAAAGCGAAACTCTCCCGCTTTATCTTTAAAAATCTCAAATGTTCCTGGCATCTGGATCTCCTATCATGTTTTATTTCACCTAACATTTGTTTGAGCCTACAATACCGTCAAAGATTTTTTCTAGTGGAACGACTACTTTTTAGAAGCCCAATGTGTTTTTTCTTCAGAAATAGATAAATTTGCAAAGTTAAATTATGAAAAAACCTTTGAAGGAATACCCTCCTTGAAAAGGGTAGATTCGAAAAAATAGCAATCTATGCTTATACACCCGCCCTTCTCAAGAGTAGGCAAAAACCCACTCTTAAGACCCTACATCTTAGCTACTCTAGCTGTGCACGCATAAGTTTTATCTGTTGGTATAGCAGCTTGTGATAACGTTTGGCGTTTTTCGCGGTAGGCCTGGTGCTTGTTGTAAAGATGGTTTACCTGTGGTTACTCAGTTTGCAAGGGCAATCACGTATGAAATCCAATGCACATCTAGGGTAGTGAAAAATTGGGAAAGAATTGGTTATATAAGACACTTTGATAGGCTCAGTGTCGGAAGTATATGCAGGCTGACTAGACCAAATACTTCCCGAGATTCGAATTTTTTTTCCCTCAAATCTATTAATAGTATCCTTATCGATTTTCTTATCTAATAAAACTTTAAATCCATCTTTTAAATGTATATTCACTTGCAAGGGAGTTTCTCTTTCAACCTTAAATGTACCACGAAGAACAACCCGATTGCCGGAATGTTTTTTAAACTCTTCAGCATTTTCAACACAGTAATTAGGAGGAGCATACGAGTTATGGTTCAGTATTTGGACTAACTCAAGACGACTACAAAAATGCATGGTTAGTAGTATAAAAATAAATGTAAGTTCTCTCACACCAACATGAATAACTCACAGCTGAAATAATACAATTTTATTTTCTTCTAGATTTTATGGAAATACTTATCTACTCAAATAATATACACTTAGCTAAAAGAAAAATTTTATATACAAAAGCATCAATATCACCGTCACCGTTTAAATCAGCTAATTGAACCTCTGAAACACGGGCACGATTGGAAGCCGGGTTATCAACAGAAACCGCATGTTCAAAGAAACTGCCATCACCATTATTAAGATGAATTTCAATGGGCACATGTTGAACACCATAAAAGACATCCAAGTCACCATCATCATAAAATTCACCAATATCGACGGATGCTGACAACGTGTAAAGCACGCTAGTACCATCCATGGCTGCACACTTTAAATCTGCTTTTTGACATTCAGCGCAAGCGCGCCAACACCCAGGAAAATGATCCCAAGTAATATAAGCGTCAAAGGCCAACCCAAAGAATCCGCAAAATGCTCCGCAGAATAGTAGGCAATAAAACTTAACATAGCGGCGACCGTTGAAAACAACAACGCCTTGCTTCGAAAAACAATACATGCGTATAGCATTGATACGGTAAGACCAATAAAAAGAATTTCATAAGGCGAATTTTCAATCAACGCAAACAAAGCTGAATACAGCAGCACAGAGCCACCTAAAAAACCCATTGAAATTAAACGCGGGTACCGACGACTTTGTTGCAAACCAAAGGCTGTAAGCATTAGAGAAACACCCACTATAACAGCCGCCCATTCATGGGAAATACGCAAGACGATAAGATCAAATAAACCAACGTTGAGCCAACAACAAGCAACCAATAACGTCGCAGCGGATAAAGCTCGGTGCGTTGTTTTTTCTAAAGCATTTCCCACTAAGAACAATGAAGCACCCAGCGTAATTGCAATGTACACCAAAGGCATTTCGGCTAGCACCAAGGCAACGTTTAAAAAGCCATACCAGAAAATAATACTTGTTAGCACCAACACGGTCTCTCGGTATTTAGTAAAAATAGCCGCCTGGTGGAGCGCTTGAATGCCTAAGATAATCAAAATAACGTATTCTTCCTCATCTGCAATAGGGGCTATCTCTTCAAAGAAAACGAACCAGCCCCCAGTCATAAACACAGCACTCAACAGCGTTAAAGGTGTAATTAACTTTGGGTATTTCTTTTCGTAAAGCGTAGACACCAGCACAAAAAGCAAAATATAACCAATACCGAGGGTGACAAACACTCGCATAAATAGATTCATATCATGCCAAAACAAAGTGACGTAGGTTGATATGCCGGCAAAAATAAAGATACCGCCCAAGTAAGAGAATAATGTTTTTGCGACGCCGCCTTTATCTTGAGAGTGTGCAAACTCATCAGCACTGTCTGATTTAAGCGCGGCTTCTATGTCGTCAATGGCAATATCAAATGTGCGCATTAAGGTTACTATTCGTTTTAAGGCTGAGTCTTTATTCTTCACAGTCGACAAACCTAATAGACCCGCCAAAAGAGGCCACAACCAAAACCCACTGCCTATAACGATACAAATGACAAAAAGAATGAGTAATAAAGACATTATGGAATAATCCAACCGATGAGCTTAGTGTTGCGATAGTAGTATCTATTATCATCGGTATTCGGTAGTCGAACAATGCGACCGTCTTTCTTTAAAATCGCTTGATAGCTATGGCGAGACGAATAGAACAAACCATTAAGCAATCCTTGAGAATAGCGCCCTACCTTGGTATCAAAGACATAACCATCAGGTGCTATGCTTGATTTATTAAATACTAATTGTTCAAGCTCTGGGACAATCAGCTCACGCTGCTCTCGATTCTCATCTTGCTGCTTCTTTTTTTTCGATGCCGAGGAGCAATAACATCAGCAGGCAACACCAAGGCGATTTCCTTTGCGGCGCCAGTCTTGGCACTGTAATACCAAAGGCGTGGAATGCGATGATTCCCCACGCCAGTGACATAGGTAACCCGCGCCTTATTGTCAGAAACTGTCACTTGAAAATCATGCCGATCATCGTAATAACCGGTAGCATAAACAACATCATATTGAGGTGGATCTACCAGCAAGGTGGGGACTAGCGAGGCAATAGAGAAAATTAGCGCTAGCAGCAGCGGCAAACCTAAACCGAAGACAATCGTGGGATTTTCCTTTAAGAAGGATTTCATAGTGCTTTCCTTATGTTGCAATCTAACAATCTTAGTTATTTTTTTTATAGAAAAATACTTTCAATGTTATAAACCAGCCTCTCTAAAAGGAAGCTCCTGTCCTCATACAACTACTACTTTTATATCTATACTCAGTCAACTAACAACAAAAAAAGCTTAAAGCTGTTTAAATTTCGCGAGATTTTTTGCAAAATTTTCATATCTGAATATAGAAATTCCACTTCAGAATAAATTCTGAAGTGGAATTTCTATCAAATATTTTTATCTAGTGGTAGTATGCAATTGATAATCGTAACTAGCTATATTGCAAAGATCTACTTCTCAGAAGGAAACATCCCTTATACAATTCATGGCTGTTTCGTAGTCGGGAAATCTCCTTATATTCAGAATTGAGAATGAATGAAAGATTTGCGAACCCACCAAATTGGTTTACGCTGCCTGCCCTTCTTAAGAGTAGGTGCAAACCCACTCTTAAGATCCTATTTCTTAGCTACTCTAACTGTGCACGCAGGTACTTGAGCTGTTGGTGTAGCAGCTTATGGTATCGTTTGCGGCGTTTTTTATGGTAGATCTTGTGCTTGTTGTAGATCTTGTCTATAAGCACTTCCATTCGGTCAAATAAGGCTTTGTAGTCTTCTTCTTTTATAGGTTGTACCTCGTAATTTAGTTATAGATCACCCGTGGTGTAAAAGACTTGACTGTGTACTGAGAGTACACAGAGTTTTAGTTACACCTTCGGGTTAGTTTCCCAGTCCGGGACGGGTTTGGCGATTTGTGCCGGACTGGGAGCTGTTTCCACATTAGGTTCTTTTGGCTTCTATGAATTTTTGATTCATGTCATGACTGTAGAATAAAAACGTACGTTAAGCTGTCTATACATTTTTTGTGCGGGTGTGAATTTTTATAGATAATGACTGAAGGTTCACCTAATAGAATTAGATTACAACGAACAACTATATATCTCCTTTGTATGCTTTAAGTATCTCAAATACTTTTTTTCTTTTCTTCTTAGAATTTATAAAATAATAAGTATACTCCATAAGTGAGTAGCTCAAATTGTTTTTATTGTTGGCATTTGCTCCTTTTGTAAGTAACAGCTTTATACATTTAATATTTCCCCATGCTACTGCAAAGAAGAGAGCTGTTTGTTTATCCTCATCTTTTGCATCAACTTTGATGCCCTGCTCCAGTAGGAATTTAACTAACTCCTGGTTTTCTAAAGGTGAATTGCAGGCACTATGTAAAACTGTTCTTCCCCTACTGTCTTTTTGTAAGATACCTAGACCCTGCGAAATTAGATATTTGATTGTTTTGAGCTTTGAACCGTTGGCAGCACTATGCAATAGACTTTCTCCGTTCCTATCCTTTTGTTGAAGTTTCATTCCCTTATTCACGAAATATTGAATTAGTTTTATATTTCCTGCATATGCTGCACTATGTATAGCAGTCTTACCATATTTATTTTTTACGTTTATATCTATCCCCTGGGATACTAAGTATTTTGCTAATGCTAAACCATTGCTGGATTTGGCGGCTTTGTGAAGTATAAAGTTTTTGTGGAAATCTTTTACATTTAGATTCATTCCTTTTGACTGGAGAAACTGTATCATTTCGAGATGCCCACCTAAAGAAGCAAAATGTAGGACTGTCTTTCCCAAACGTCCTCTCGCGTGAATATTAGATCCCCTCGAAATAAGGAACTTTACTATTTCGAGATGCCCACCCAAGGTAGCAAAATGCAATATAGTCATTTCCAAACGTTTGTGTGTATGAGTATTCGCAAGAAACTTTACTGTTCTCAAGTCTCCTCCCAAAGCAGCTTTGTGTAGAACTGTATATCCTGTATTATCTTTGGAATTGGCATCCAGTCCATTCGAAACCAGATATTTTACCAATTCTAAGTTTCCTTCCCTTGCTGCCTCATGTAAAATTGTTCCACCAAATGCATCTTTTGTATTCAAAGCAATTCCCCTTGAGACAAGATACTTGATCATAGCAATATTTCCCCCACTTGCGGCTGAATGAATAATGCCAGCTCCCCATCTATCTTTAGCATTGATATCTGCTCCATTCTTTAAAAGAAAGTCTACTGTTTCTATATCTGTAAATTTAGCAGCATAGTGCAATATAGAGGCTTGGTCATGATCCCTTGTATTTAGATCGATTTCTCTTGCCAAAATTTTTTTCTCAATTCATCAAAGCTGCTTTGTGAAAGGTAGTCCCAGAAGATGTTGTCATTTGTGGCTATAGAGAAAAGGTTAGAAGAGGTTATAAAGATTGTTGTTATTAGAAATATGATTTTTTTCATTTTGGTATTTCTTGGAAAAGCTATTTCAGAGAAAATTATTCTCAGTAACTAATATAGAAACAAGCCTTAAATCTGATTCAGTTTAAGAAAAAACTGAAGTGTGAGAAGGAAAGGTCAGAACTGTAACAAAAATGATTTTAGTATTCAGAAAAATAATGGGATTGTATATTGAATCAAAAGTTAGAAGGGAACTCATCTTCTTCCCAATCGGATTGATTTAGTTCTTTTGCATTGATATATAAATTGGTATTCGGGAGTAGTTTCTTTATTCTTTCCTCTCCCTGTGAGTCGATTTTACCTCGTAAGAATAAAGTACGGATTTTTATATCTTTTATTTCTTCTGGAATTAGAATTTTACCTAGAAAGTCAAGGCGCACACAATCCAATTGTTTTGTTTTCAATATTTCTGGTGGAAATTCTTTTAGGTTTGCAAAAATAACCGTACTCCCTATTGGGTCGCGCGCATCATGTTCAAATTCATGATTTCTTTTTACCAAAGGATTTATAAACCATCCCATTTCAGGACGAAGAGCTAAACTGGTATGGTTTTGAGATAGACCCATAAAACCAGCACTAAATTCTTTTTCATATTCGGCTACTGTTTCCCCTGAAGGCGTGATCAACTTTATTAAGAATTCCACTCTGCATATTTCATCCGGCAGATCTTCTATATCAGAAAGGTACAACCTATCTAAACTCTTTTTCTCTCCTTTGCCATCATAGGGAAAAAATTTCACAATCCAACCATCAATATATTCTTCCGAGCCATAACCTTCTACAGAATGAATCTTAAACATGTGACGCCAAAAGTCGACATCAATTTCCCGATTTGCTGTTCTTTTGATTTTTTGTAAAATTGGCAATAATTCATTTGTCCACCAACTGAGGTTGTATTTTCCAAGGGCTTTGATCTTAGCAATGATTTTTTCCCAGTCCTCTACGCTACCTTCCAAAGTTATTTCAGGAATCCCACAGATAAGCATTTCTACAACAAACTTAAAATAAGGTTTCAATGTATCCATGATAGTTATTTCATTCACTATTTTTTCCACTTCGGTAGTTGTTGTAAAATTTGCTGATAAAACCTCTATCAAATCACCCTTTGTATATTCCGACATCTTCTTTCGAAACTCTGAAATAATTAGCGGCCAAACCTTATCAGGATTTTGTTTGGCAATTTCTCCATATTGGACAGTCAAAGTTGTCTTGTCCTGAAATCCCACAATTTGATCTCTTAAGGCTTCTGAGTTATAATTTACATGTTTGGAAAACCCCTGAGAGATCAATAGCCATATCATGTCTGGTGACAAAACGAAGGGTCTATGGTCAGCATATGCTCTATGCATACCCAGTAAGAATGCGTGTGATCCAGCATATACCAAAGATTGATGATTAGCCTCGGATTGATTTATGGTTTTAGAAAATTCGTGGAGGATAGATTCTACCTCATATTCTTCAAGTAAGTAAGACGCTTTTTGAATATCTTCTACTTGAAAGGTAATTTTATTTATAGTTGCTTCCATTGTATTTAGAATTTTACCTATTAGATTTTAATACTTATTCTTGTATGCTAATATCCATTTTTTTCAGAAATAAACCTTTTTGTTTCTCACTTATAAATTCCAATTAGTTCTTCTGAAGAGTTGATTCCAGAATTGTATAAAAACTAAAGTAAAATTTATATATGTCAAGTGTGAACCTTTTGGAGAAATTGTCTAATAAAAATTAACTTATGGAAAATCCTCCTTTTAGTTGACAAGCAAATCATTGCAAATAGCTATCTAAAAAACTTTTATCTTGGTCAACAGCAAACCAAGTGGAAATAGATCTTTTCTTCCTGGTATAGCTTAGGTATAGCTATTTTATATCCATAGTCAATCTGTTCAGGCAAAGACCAGTATTTTCTTTTATTGGAGCCAAGTTTATTTGCAA
>JBCCIA010000205.1:0-10123 GCA_039028475.1 Spirochaetota bacterium
CGGTCCGGCGACGCCGGTCGCCTATGGCATTTGTCGCCACCTGTCCTGTAATGGCTAGAATAGGTATGGAATCTAATTTAGCATCGGTGAGTCCTGTTACAAAATTTGTTGCTCCAGGGCCTGAAGTCGCAATACAAACTCCAATTTTACCACTAGCTCTGGCATAGCCCTCTGCCATATGAATGGCTCCTTGTTCGTGCCGCACTAAATAGTGCTTTATTTTGCTTTTGTAAAGGGCATCATAAAAGGGGAGGATAGCTCCTCCTGGATAACCAAAACATACTTCAATCCCTTTGGACTCCAGTAGCTCGATCATCAGTTCTGCACCAGTTATTTCTTTTTCAGATTTTGCCATATAAGATTCCTTATTCTATGATGTTAGGGTTGTTGCTCAACCGTGCTTGGAGGTAGAGTATCGCTAGGTGGTGTTCCGGTCTCTTTGCCTTCCTCGTCTCCTTGTGGTTCGTTTTTGCTGGCTTCAGAGAGTTTTTGTAAAACTTCCGTGGCATAGGAAGAAAATGTATCCCCTTTTTCCACTACTGCTTGTAACTCTTTTGTAGCTTCTTCAAATTTTGTAGGGTCATTTTTACTAACACCGATAGCAATGAGTTTCTTAGCTTTGCGAATGCTAAGGGCTGATTGACCCAGGAGAGAATTTTTGGACAGGTTAGGGTCATTATTTTGTATCCATGCACTGTAGAAAGTCGTTGGCTTTTGTCCATATTCTGATTTGGCACTGTAGCAGGTCGCTTTTGACCAATCCCCTTGTGATTCTTTGACATAGCAAATCGCACCTTTGTCCATTTTTCCTTTGGTTGGAGCAGTAAGAGTGGGTTTTTTGTAGGCCATAACACCCGCTTTAGTAGCAAAAAGGACGGTTTCGACGAATCTACTGGCTACACCATAGCCAATTTTTCCTGTAGAGGTCTTTAACTTTAAATACTCTACTTTCCCTTTAGGGCCTTTTGTGATTTCTAAGCCTTCCACTTCTTCTAAATCATAAACCAATGCCACTTGGTCACTTTTTTTCTTAGAGCCTGGAACTGCAGAGATCCAAATATTGCCATCCGGATACATAGTCCCTAATACTTGCTGTTCTTCGACTTTTTTTTCTGTCTTTTTACAGGAAAAAAAACTAAAAAGTATGATTCCTAGTAGAGTTACTGCCTTTTTCATAGTAATTAAGCAGAAATCAGGCAATAGCTCTCTGGTAAAGAGTTTTTTTTTCTACAGTCTCCAGTGTCCATGCTTTTTCGTCTTGACTAGAATAATTGTCTTGATTCTAGTACGATTTCATTTCTTATGACAATAACTGCTTAGTGAATGCTAAATTCCCTAGGAAATTTCTTTAATTATGCAGTAAGCTAAAATGTAATATGATTCTGAAGAGTAGAAAAATTAGATTATGAATAATGCAGATACCTCCAACGAAGATGTTGAAGAAAAAGATTTTAACAAAATTAAAAATCTAGCAAAAGAGGCCTACCGCTTAATTGAACATAGAAGATACGAAGACGCGAAGAAGCGATTTCGAGAGCTTTTAGAGCTCGACCCAGAAAATACCTACGGTTTGGTAGGAATGGGTGACCTATTTTACAAAACAAGAGTATACGAAGAAGCGATTCGTTTTTATAAGAAATGCCTGGAGACAGATACATCTAATAAATTTTCTATTATGGGCTTGATGAACTGCTACCGCGATTTGAAGCAGTTGAACCAAGTGATCATGATTGCGGAAGAATACAGACACATTACTATGTCAGATGCATCGATCCTAAGCCGGGTAGCCGATGCACACAGAAAGTTAAAGAACTTCAAAGAGTCAGAAATTTACTATATGTCTGCATTGCAGATCAACCCCAATGACCAATATGTGATCGTTGGTCTGGGACACCTCTATTTTGCCTGCCAGCGTTACCAAGATGCGATCCATTGGTGGGAGAAGTTGGTAGTAGTCCAACCAAATAATATCAAAATACTTACCGAGATAGGCAATAGCTATCGTAAAATCAAAGAGTTTGACAAAGCTATTGAATACTATGAAAAGGCTAGTAAAATTGAACCCAATAACTTCTTTGCATTATACGGTTTAGCAGAATGCTGCCGTGGTAAAAAAGAATTTGATAAGGCAATTGAATATTGGGAAAAAATTCTCACCTTTGACCCAAATAATAAATTGATTATCAATCGTTATGCAGATAGCTTACGTGGAATGGGTGAATTTGAGAAGGCTTTGGAATGTTTCAACCGCAATAAAGAAGATTATTATGCCTTGTTAGGGAAAGCCTCAACATTCAAACTAATGGGCCAGGTGGAAGAAGCGGAAGGCATTTACCTACGCTTAAAACAACGCGACCCTTTGGATTCTAGACCGGTTCTAGAACTCGCAGATTTGTGGTTTCATAGAAAGGGAAACCGCCAAGAAGCTATCAAAATACTCAAAGACTTTCTCCGTGAGAATCCCTCCAATACAGATGTTGATATCAAACTAGAACAACTGATTGCTGAGGCAACCTCTGATTCAGAAGAGAATTAATTTCTCTTCTGAATAGTAGGACTGAATTTCTTCAATAACTGCAAATTCTTTTTATCAAAAACTAAGATATAAGGTGCATCCCCCTTTGTATTGTTGGATGTAACATACAGCTTGTTACGAAATGCTGTTACCCGCGAATCCGGGTGGATAGGAATTTGTGACTTTGCAAGTTTCTTCAGTTTGTTGTCATATTTGGACAAATATACCGAGTGGTCATAGGAGTCTTCTTCAAAGGCAAACAATACGTTACGATTCTTATCTATGATGAGTGGCGTATCTCTGTATACAGATTGTTTGGATTCGAATTCTTTTTTGAGACTTTTACGGAGATTCAATAAAACCAACTTATGGCTTTTTTTATCACAACCTAAGAGTAGTACGTGTTGGCCAAATTCTTCGAACTTCTTGCTACATATATTTCGGTATTCACTTTTTACTACAGCATCATCTTTTTCTGGGTCGATAAGATAGATCTCATTATTGAAGTTGCTCCCAGTAGGAAAGCGAGAAAGAATTCTTAAAAAAACAATTTTCCCATCCATTACATTGCGGGATGTTTCGTTTCTTTCGTATTCTTTTTGTTTTTTATCAGCAATAATGTTACGAAGTTTTTTATTGTCAGAATCACTTCTATCTTTAGCCGTGCGCAAGTCTTGCTTTTGTCCTTTGAGAATTTCTGTGACTCGATTGAGTTTTTTATTTTCATTTTTTAGGTCTTTATTTTCTTTCTCAATGCCTTCTTTTTGTTTTTCTAAGTTTTTGTTTTGCTGCTTTAAAGATTTATTTTCTTTTTGCAAAGGATTTTCTTCTGTGGGAGGTTGTTGTCGTTTGTCTTTTTGCTTGTCTAAGAGAGCTAGATCGTTTGCTGTATTGCCAGTATCCGTAGTGTCTTTATCCGTATCTTTTGTAGAAGAGGGGGCTTTTTTATCCGTGTCATCGGAAAGGTTTGCTGTAGTTTGATCGTTTTCCTTGGTGCCTTGCTTGTTGTCAGATGACTTGTCTGTCTTTTGTGCTCGCTCCAGTTCATCTTTTAAAGTATCAAATTTTTCTTTCTCGGAAGAACTGGCGTATTTATTGGCTTCTTTCTCGATTTCATCTGTTGGAATCCCGGCTTGGCCATTCGCGTTCTTTTCTAGAGGAATGATAATCTGTGAGTTACCTGCCCATTTTTTGTAATGAGAGGCAATTCCTATTTTTTCTCTATCTACAGTCTGTTCTACAGAACTGGCGTACTTCTCTTGGATATAAGCCACATTTTTTCGATGAAAAGCATTGTAATACAAGATGTACTTAGAAAGAAGTACCGAGTTTTTGTATGAGTACCTAAAGCTCGTTTGCAGATAAGAGGCTAAAATACGGATCAAAGAGTTTATGTGACCATAGCGAGAACTCTTGTCGGGTGTGATAATGTCTGCTCCGAATTGTTTATCATCCTTTGGTAGAATACGGCGAATGGCAAAATCCTCGGCAAATCCTGTTTGTTTGCTATTTTTTTGTGCAAGCTCAGCTAGTTTTTTACCTAAGGAACGATTGTTACGAATCGTAGATAAAGAAGCTCTTCTCACGGAGCGGTTTTGGAAAAAAGCTGAATTGGCTTTTTTGATCTCTCGTTCCCCTAACTTGGTATTTGTTTGTGCCAATAGCAGTGTAGGAACAAGCATGTTTAGGAAAATTAGGGCCATATTAAGGGGAAATTTGTATAAAATCTGTTTCATTATTTACCTGTATCTTTAATCTGTTTTATTAGCTCTAGGTTCTCTTTATCAAAAATGAGAATAGGGGGCTTTTTACCAAATTCTTCTTTTGCTGTTAGATAGATTTTTTCACCATAGAGAGTTGCCCGAGAAAGTGGGTTGATTTCGCTAGTAGAACGTTTGAGCTTGTTTAACTTTCCATCAAATTTTGTTAAATAGAATTTATCATCTTCTTCTTCAAAAGCATAGATGACTTGCTTTTGTTTGTCTATCAAGACGGGGGTTTTCCAAAAAACCTTTACTTTCGAGATCTTGTTGAATTTGAGAGTCCCTTTGGCTAGGCTAACCAGTTTATTTCCTGTTTTGTGGTTTTGTTCAAAGCCAACAACAAGAATAGAGTCTTGGAATTCTTGGAAGGACGTACTGGTAATATTGGTAAAATCACTTTTAATAATGACATCATCTTTTTCTGGATCAATCAAATAGATTTCATTATTGTACCTTCCTCCTGCTAGATAACGAATTATCTTCATAAAATAAATTTTACCTTCGATAACATTTTCCGATACTCTCTCTTTTTCTCGTAGAAGTTTTGCTGTTGTGACGGCAGCTTTACGAATTTTTTTATTGTTATCTTCTAAGTTTTTATTTTGTTCGCGCAGTAGTTTGTTTTCTCGTTCTAATTCTCTACGTCGGTTGTTGGTTGGAGTGACTGGCTCTACTTTCTTTTTAGCTACCACACGATTGGGGAACTTTTTTCTTTCTTGGTCGGCGAGTTCTTTCTCTTTGTCTTTGAGTAGCTGGGTTTCTTTTTCTAAAAGTTCTCTCTGTCTATTCAATCTATTTTTGCGACGTTGCATTTCTTCGATGCTGGTCTTGTTCGCATCGGGATCTTTGTAGAGTTGGCTCAGTTCTTCGTCTGTCCGTTTTTCTGCTGCTGCAAGAGAGTCTTCTTTTTCTAATATCTCTTCTTTTTTTGCGATGAGAGTTCTCTTTTCTTTTAACAAACGGTCTTTGCTCAATTTGTCAAATTTCTTTTTTAAAGAGATTCGTTCTCCGTTGTCTTTCAATACTTGGTTTACTTCTTCTTCTAATTTATCCAACAGGATATCTTTTCCTGATTTGTTTAAAATATTATTTGCAATAGGAATGATGATTTGGGAATTACCAGCCCAGTTTTTATAGTTTGTAGAAATACCAATTTTTTGAATCACTAGGTCTGGTAACAACGTAGGGGTAAACTTTTTGCGGAAGTAACTTTTTTCATTTCTATGCAGGGCATTGTAATAGAGAATGTATCTAGAGATGACTTCGGCTTCCCCTTGGGAATAAGAATATGCATTTTCTACATAAGAGGATAGGATCCGGATCAATGAATTTATATGACCATAGCGAAAGCGTTTGCCAATCGTGATAACATCAGCACCATATAGTTCTTTGGAGTTTGTCAAGTAGCGTGTAATATTTGTATTTTGGATCGTATGCTTTTGCTTAGGTTCGTCCTGGATGGTTTCTGCGAGCACTTTGCCTAGTCTGTAGTTATTTCTTTTTACAGAGATATCTGCTCTTCTATTCGAACGGTTGTTAAAATCTATTTTTTCAGCTGATCTTAGCTCATTTTCTTGGATTTTTTGTGAAACAACTGTTGTAGTATATACAAGCCAGACGAATAGAAGCAAAAATGGTTTCCATATTCTTTTCATACGATGAGTCCTTTTGGGATATAGCCCTTTAGAGTCAGTATTGAATCGCTTCTCTGCTTTCTCTGACTCTGCCCTATGAGTGTTTGTAGCCTTTTAGCCAGGCTTTCTGTTACCATAGAAGAATACTAGCTTTCTTCCCTAAACTATTTTTTTGTATGATAGCGTTTTTTCTAGGATTGCTTATAACCTGCTCTGGAAGAAATATGATTCCTTTTTTCCATATATTGCTTTTCTGTTTCTGGATAGAAAACAATACTCCAGTAGGTTTTTGAGTAGACAAACATTCCTAGTAAAACGGTTGCCAGCATAAGATAGGCACAGACTAACGGGATCATCTTTTGTAGACCAAGGGAGAAAAAGCCAATATGTGGGGATATAATATAGCTGATAATTGTAAGAGATACAAAAGTTACCCCTAACTTACCCCAAATATTGGGGGTGGCTTGGATACCACGTTTGAGGAATAAGAATCCTCCTAACCACAACCCTAGTATTTCACGACAGATGTATATTGCCAGTATCCAAAGAGGAAATTCGTAGTATTTTACTAGTGCAGAAAGCCCGCCAATCGTAACAATTTTATCACATATGGGGTCTAAATATTTACCAGTCATACTTTCCTGTTGCAATTTCCTTGCTAAGATTCCATCAAAAAAGTCACTTAGAATTGCAAGAAAGGTTATGAAAAGTAGGGTGAGTGAATTGCTTATACTACTCGGTTTTTGTGCATAGTATATGAAGAAGGGTAGTAAAAAGACTCTTATAGAGGTAACTATATTTGGCAGGGTAAATAACTTTTCTTTTCTAAGGTTTGCAGGCTTTGCGTAATGTTCCATATTGATTAGTCCTTATCGATTCTATTACGGTTCAGTTACTGGTGGTACATCACTTGCCTCGAAAAATTAGTATTGTTTTGCCTAATTTGATTTCATCAAAATCTGTTAGAGTTTTGGGACGTAGGAGTTTTTTCCCGTTGAGATAGACACCGCTATTGGAATACATATCGAAAAGGACAAACTTATCATCGATCTTTTTAATCTTAGCGTGTACAGAGTTGATAAAGCTGTCCCATAGTACCAATTCATTTTCCGGGTTGCTACCAATGCGGATTTCGTTTTGGT
Source organism: Spirochaetota bacterium (assembly GCA_039028475.1). Taxonomy (GTDB): domain Bacteria; phylum Spirochaetota; class Leptospiria; order Leptospirales; family Leptospiraceae; genus JBCCIA01. Next base: position 7,055 of record JBCCIA010000205.1, read on the forward strand.
TGATGATAAATTGTCTACCTGGATTAGGACCCTTTTTCTGAATGAGGATACCTGTTTCGAAGCGATTGCCTGTACTCAGTTCTTCATGAGCCATACTGTTTTGGTATTCTAATTCACTGCGGTTTAGCATAGCAGTTTTGCTGGTGGGTTTGTCCTCTTCTTTGGGGTGTTGGTAAACCTGTATAGCATTATTTTTAAGCGCGTTGGAATGGCTCAAACCAGCTTCTTCGCGTATATTTTCTTGGTAATAAAGGTCATTTTTCAAAACGTCTTGTTGTTGTTGTTGGCGTTTTTTTTCTAAATCTCTGCGAATCGTTGCATTTATTACGAACAATACAAAAATACAAAATAGCAAAAGAACCAAAGCACCTGGATAGAAAAGTTCCATTTTTGCATATTTGCTACGCAGGACGTGTAGGTAGGATGCTTTGTACTTCAGGTTATAATTGTTTTCACCAATTTGGATCTGTACTCCAAATTTTTCATACAGGAATAGGTTTAGGGTTTTTTCACTAAAGGAAGACTCAAAGCTGAGTATAGGTGGAATCTTACGAAAGTTGTATAGCTCTGCTTTGAGTGCTGTTACAGATGCTTTCTTTTTATTTGGAAATAGTTTGCCACCTGTTTCTTGGCTAAGGTGTTCATTACTATTGCTATTTTCACCAAAGATAAAAATAGGTGTTTTGGACTTTTGACTTATGTCAATGAGAGAGTCATTGTCTCTATCTAAAATGCTAGGTAGGCCTTGGTTAATATTGATTATTATGCTAGGGTAAAATGAGTCTTTGGTTTTTTTCACTAGCTCCAAGAGGTTGGGTTTTTGCCTGTTACCAGTACTGGGGCTGTACTTCGCTATTGTATCCAAAGCCTCTTTTTTGCTGAGGTTTGTTTCTAAAAATACTACCTTGTCAGAGTAGATAAGTAGCGTGATATCGTCTTTAGCGTCTAAGGAACGCAATAAATCGGATGCGAGCTTCCTACTTTTTTGGTTCTGACGCTTAAACTCAGAGGTATTCACTGCAAGCATGAAATGGACGTTGCGAAAACCATGCGAACGTACTATATTGATCTTCCGTACACTACGAGTTTTTTTGTCGTAAATTTCGTTGATTTGCATATTTTCAGCTTGGATAGGACGTGATCTATTCTTAAGCACATCTTCACGCACATGCAGTTGTATTTTGGGATATTCGCTTGTATCTAATTGTTCCAAGATGGCTTTTGCATTTGTATTGCTTAGAGAAGAAAAAATAAGTAGAGAGGTAAGGATTGTATACATGAGTTTCATTTTTTTTCTCCTAAAGAATTTGTTTGGATTTTTGCAAATAGAGATTGCGAATACGGATTTTGCAAGTGAAACATACCATTTTGAAGTTTGGCTGATTCCACAAATTTGCCTTTTTGTAGTACGGTTACTTCATCAGCAATGGCATTGACAATTCGCATATCATGGGTGATAAGTATCATTCCTACTCCGTTTTTTTTGACTAACTTGTAAAGCAAATGTAAAGTCAATTTTTCATTGATAGAATCCAAAGCAGTAGTTGGTTCATCTGCGATGAGTATGTCTGGTTTTAGGGCAATTGCCATTGCAATTAGAATTCTTTGCCTCTCACCGCCTGACAGCTCAGATGGCAAACTGCTGTATTTTTGTTCCCCAGCTAGAATTCCAGTTTTTTCTAATAATGATAAAATTCTATCTTTTTTAGCGAGTTTTTTCTCTTTTACTAGGAAATATTCATAGATTTGCTTGCCGATTTTTTTATACGGGTGGAATGCACCCGCAGGGCTTTGTGGCACTAAACATATGTGTTTTCCACGTATGGATTGCCATTCTTTGCTGGAAATGTCGTTATACTCTTGTGTAAGAACCCTATAGTTATCAAAAGACATACTTAGATTACTCGCTAAGAGGTGCAAAATAGACGTAGCAAAAGTAGTTTTCCCACTTCCTGACTCACCTATGACCGCGTGGATCTTATCTTTTTCTAGCTGAAAATCAAAACCATGCAAGATTTGTTTTTCTTGCTTTGGGTTCTTGATAGATAAATTTTGTATCGTAAGTAAAGGGTTCAAGAATAGCTAGCTTCTATCGTTTTGTTTGACGCGTATTTCTAGACTTAGCATTTTTTTCTGCGTAGTTTAGTTCCGTTCTTTGTCTTTGCTGATCGTCTCTAGCCATTTTTTCTTGTATTTTGGCAATGTTTTTAGCGAGGTTTTCTTCTGCGTAGTCGAAATCTATCCAATTCTTATTTTTGGAGTGTGGGTTGCTCTGCTTGTCATTTACCCCTTGGTTGAGAAAGAAAAGTTCATCCATGACGATTTTTCTTTGTTTGCGGGTCGCTGTTTCGCGAAAGAACTCTTGGAAAGGTTTTCCGAGACAAATCAACAAAAGGGACATATCATTCGGAGATAGTTGTAGCAGGAGCTGCTCGCGCCAGAACCGACTCCAGTGTACGATTTCTCGCCAGTCGGAGCCAGCATCCTCGGCTAGACCTAAGGAACTAGAATCTTTCAGCTCCAGACCCCGAAATTCTTGGAAGAATTCATTCAAGTTGTCCTTATCCGTTTGGATAGCTCGGTTGAGTTCGGCTTCAGAGACTTGTAGGAAGCCGGTGATTTTACCACTCTGTTCTCGGATGTGGTTTCCGGTAGTAAGGACAATAGAGAAAATCTTTCCGTTTTCTTGTTTGCCATCTAGCTTATAAAGGCCACTAGAAGTTTTATGCAGTTTAAAATGTGGGTGCTCGACTACAGTACCTGACTTTACCCGGTAGGTAAGTAAAAAGTCAGCCAGTTTTTTTCTAAGCTCTTCAGTTTCTTTTTCAATGCCTTTTGGGTATTTTTGTACGCTTATGGGGAATTCTTCTTCTGGTTCAATATTCACTTTCTTTTTGCGAGAAAAAAAGCGTAGGATACGTGAGAGCTTAAATAGATTTACCATAGTCTTTCCTTATGTTTGACGGCCTTTCTTGTATACCTTTATCATATTCGTAGATTTTGGCAAACTTTAAAAAAGTCGAAAATGCAGAAGCAATGTCTCTTTCGTCACGTCGACAATGGTCTGGC
>JBCCIA010000206.1:0-10115 GCA_039028475.1 Spirochaetota bacterium
AACGATATTTCTGAAGATGAATTTGCTATCACAATTGCCTCACAATCAATTTTTAAAATACAGCTCTATTCTACTAAATTTAAAAGATTACATAGGGCATCTATTTTATCTCTTTGCAGATCTGGAAAGTTTCCTATATACATACCGTAGAAATGTACGTGTTCTACATTAGGAAACTTTTCATGATGATTCTCTGGGACAACTCCCTCTAAATAAGGCTGCCGTACCTGATTTCCACCGCCAGCACTTCCTCTACGAAACTCAACTTTTGCTTCCCTAAGTTTACTCATCAATCGCTCAGCAAAAGCATAATCAGGCTCTTTGACAATCAAATTGAAAGCATAGTTTGACATACCCTCTGTATCAAAATCGGTCTTATATTTTTTAGCATCAAGCCTTTCCAAAAAATACTTATAATTTTCATTCCGTTTCCGATTGTTTTCATCTAAACGAGGTAATTGGTTCAAACCTATTACTGCACCAATTTCATTATTTCTCATATTATAAGCTGGATGGGCAAAAATAAAATCTGGATTCAGTTCAGGATATTTGTTTTTATAATCTTCTTTAATCGCATTATCTGTTACTTCTCTTACCATACCATGAGAACGTAACATACGCATGATTTGGTAAACTTTTTCATCATTTGTACATACCATTCCGCCTTCTATCGTACTCAAATGATGGGCATAATAAAAAGAAAAATTAGAAATAAAACCATAACTCCCCAGTAATTTACCTTTGAAGGTTGAGCCATGCGCTTCACATACATCTTCTATCAAAGGGATGTTCTTCGCCTCCAACTCTTGTAACAATTTATCAGAAAGACCATTAAAACCCTGGACATAAGTCATAAAAACAGCCCGGGTCTTATCGGTAATGTTAGCCAATACCTGGTCTTCTGCCATACAGAGGTTATCTGAATTGATGTCCACAAAAACAGGTTTGAAGCCATTCTGTAGCACAGCAGCAATATCAGAAACCCAAGTCAAAGTTGGAACAATTACCTCACCGCCATCTTCTCCGGCAAGAATCTTTAATGCTAACATAGTAATCTGATTTGCTGAAGAACCAGAATTTAGATAAATACTATACTTTACTCCTAACCATTCCGACCATTTCTGCTCAAATTCGCGTACCTTGGATGACTGTGTTAAAATAGGCTCTGTCTTGAGAAAGTCGATTACCTTTTCCAGATCATCCTTGGTAATATTATTGTCCATTAAAGGAAGATTGATTTGCATACGTCCCTACTATTTATAAATTAGATTCTATCTGTTGTACAATTGACTCGATTCCAACTCCATTCTTAGCATGTAAGTTTTCACGACTACCAATATGGAAGATGTACCTATCCTGCAAGCCCATGGAAACCACTTTCTTGAGAATATCATTTCGACGAAATAAACTCGCAATTGTGTTATCCAAGCCACCCTTATTGATAAAACCTTCTTCGACAGTAATAATTACATCATAGGAGTTTAGCTTTTTTAGTAACAATTCTTCTGTATGACCTTTTAACTTGATCAAGTCAATGAGACCAATAGAAACCTTTTTTTCCTGAAATTGTTGGATAACTTTTAAAGACTTATGAGTCATGTACCCCGTAGAAACAATACAAACTTTTTGACCTTGGTGTAACTCAACAAAACCATTTTCTATATCAATTTCTTCTTTATTCTTATATATGGGAATCAAAGGTTTGGCATCAAAACGAAAGTATTTTGGCCCTTTTGTTTCTAAAGAAAAGTCTACCAATGATTCAGCAGTAACCCAATCGGCAGGAGAAACCACCTTAAAATTTGGTAGAACTTGCATAATAGCCATATCTTCTAGACAGTGGTGTGTTGGCCCTGAAACTTCATAACTAAAACCAGCACCAACTCCCACTATATTCACATTCATCTCTCGAATCTGTGAAAGAAGGGCAAGGTTCACGCGAATTTGTTCATAACAACGCATAGTTGCAAAGGGGGCTATAGCATAGGCATAGACAGAAAAACCTTCTAGAGCAAGTCCAGTGGAAACATTGATTAAGTTCTGTTCGGCAATCCCAACATTCATAAATCGATGCGGGAATTCAGCTCGCAATTTATCTAAAACGGGAGAACCAAAATCTGCACAGACAAACATGATATCATCTCTCTCTCGCATCTTTTCCAAAATCTTAGCAATAAAAACATCACGCATTGCCCTTGGTTTTTCCATGTCTATCATTGTATGCCCTCGATTATACTATCAATTTCCTCTGTTTTTAGAGCCAAGATATGAGAAAGAGAACTACCCTCTAATGTGGGAGAACCTTTGCCTTTGACTGTATTGGCAATTAAAACTTTTGGTTTCCCTATATGCATCGCTTTAAGTTTCTGTAAAGTAGGGTATAACTGCCCAACATCATGTCCATCAACCACCTCAACATGAAACTTAAAGGCTTCGAATTTACTTTGCAAAGTGTCTAAATCTATGATATTTTTGGAATAGTCCAACATGCTCACTCTATTATTATCTATGATCAAAGTGAGGTTGTCTAACTTATGATGAGCTGCAAGCATAATCGCTTCCCAATTAGCCCCTTCATTGATTTCTCCATCTCCAACCATAACAAACACCTGCGAAGTAGATTTTTTAGCTCGTAAGCCCAAAGCCATACCGCAACTAACACCAAGACCATGGCCTAAAGAACCATTGACGGTCTCATAACCTGGTACTATGGGATCAGGAATTCCACCGAGAAACGAACCTTCCTTACAAACATTTTGCAACTCTTCCAAAGGGAAAAAACCAAGATCGGCTAATAAAGGGTACATAGAAATCGAACCATGTCCCTTACTAATCACAAAACGGTCACGACTCTCATCATAAGGTTCTTTGGGGTTAAATTTCAATATTCCGCCATGATACAGTGTGACAAATGTTTCCACATTCGACAAAGAAGAAGCAACTCTTGTCTCAGGAGCATTTCTATGAATCAACAATGTCTGGATACGAACCCAATCCGATTTCTTGCGTAATTTCGCGAGTATTTCTTTTTCCTGACTGTCCATATGCATCGCCTATACCTCGATATTTTGTAAAAACCATTGGTAGGTAGCACCAATGCCTTGCTTAAGATTCATCTTATTCTTCCAACCCAAATCTAAAAACTGACTACTGTCTAATAACTTCTTCGGAGTACCATCTGGTTTAGAAGTGTCCCAAATAATCTCCCCTTCATAACCTACTACCTCACAAATCGTCTCAGCCAACTCACGAATTGAAACGGCAGTTCCTGAACCTATATTGTAGTGCTGGTTTTCAATTTTATCTATATTCTGCAACGTAAACAGACATGCATTGGCAACATCTTCGGAGTAGACAAATTCTCTTTCAGGACTACCGCTCCCCCATAGTGTAATCGGGGTTTGATTTATTTTTGCATCATGAATTTTACGGATCAGTGCAGATAAAACATGTGAGTTTTCTAAATCAAAATTATCGTTAGGCCCATACATAGAATTAGGCAATAAACAAATAAATTTAGTCTTTTCATACTGCTTATTATAAGACTTGCACGCAATCAAACCTGAAGTCTTGGCAACAGCATAGGCTTCACTAGTTTCCTCAATGGGACCGGTAAATAAATATTCCTCTTTCATAGGTTGAGGACTCTGCTTTGGATAAACACAAGAAGAGGCGAAAAAAACCAGAGCTTTAGTATTATAACGAATCGCCAACTCAAAAAAATTATCTTGGATAGAAAGGTTTTGGTGCAAAAATTCGGCAGGATAGGTTTTATTTGCCACAATACCCCCAGTCAAGCCAGCAGCCAAAATCACATACTCAGGCTTTTGTTTTTCCCAAAAAATGGCTAAAGCAGCTTTATCCGTTAGATCTAATTCTTTGCGTGAGCAAGTTACTAGGTTTTTATATCCCTGCTGCTGCAACTCTTTTAAAAGGGCAGTGCCTAAAAGACCAGTATGACCTGGAATATAGATTTTTGACTCTGGTTTAAACATAGACACTTAGTCACCTAATAGCTTACGTTTCAATTTATGTTGGAGCATTTTTTCAATATTGTCTACTGTGCCCTGGCCAAATTTATTCTTGGCATATTCCAAATATTTAGGATCTTCAAAGTAGTCAATAAATGCCTGATCACGAAACTTTAGCACTTGCGCAGCAGAAATATGCTTTGTCGGCAAAGGTTGGCACTCATATGAATGTTGTGAATAACCAGCGTATTCAGCTGGTAACTCCCAACTTTCAGCACTTGCTTGGTTATGCAAAGCGCTACCAGGATAGGCCATACAGCTATAATAGTTAATCATCTCACATTGCATTTCTTTAGACAAATCTAAAGTTTGTTGCATAGACTCAACAGTATCTTCCGGTAGGCCAAAGATAAAGTTGCCAATTACATTGATACCATGTTCTTGGATTTTACGGACCACATCCCTAATATTGACGTCCTCAAAACGCCCTTTCACAACGTCTTTACGTACCGCCGTAACACCGCTTTCTATTCCCAAGGCAAGCCAATTCACACCTGCTTTTTTCAATGTCGCTAGATATTCTTCTTTGACGGTATCGATACGTGCATAGGCCCAGATATTAAATTTATGTCCACGCTTGATGATCAAATTGCAAAGTTCCATAAAGTGCTTCTTTTTCAAAACAAAAAGTTCATCTGCGATTTTGATATTGGTAATTCCCATCTCTGCAATTTTATCAAATTCTTTGATCATGAACTCAGGATTCCAAAAGCGGAAGCTACTACCCCCAAAAGGAGCGTTGATACAACAGAAAGAGCATCGATAAGGACAACCTAAACTAGTATAAACAGCAGCAAATGGTTGTGCTTCATTATTATTCGAGAATGCATGCCAATTACTTGTACGATACTTCTCCATAGGCAATAAGTCCCAAGCCATGCCAGGTAAATCTTCTTCCAATTTCTCTTGGGGGATCTTATCTTCAAATGTTCCTAAAGGTTTGCCATCCTCATTACGATACCACAAACCTTTGATATCCTTATAAGAAGACTTATTGTCAACTCCATGCTTCAAAAGTGCCGTTAGAGTATACAAACCTTCTCCCTGGCATACTAAATCCACAGGTTCATCATTCAAAGTCTTATCTGGTAGAGCTGAAGGATATAAACCTAGCAAGATAATTTTAATTTCAGGAAACCGCTCTTTTAAATGACGGCTTAGAATTGATACCCCGACCATATTTTGCGTAGAAGCAGAAGGTTGTTGGCCATATACTGCAATAGCCACTAACTTAGGATTCTCCGCAGCAATTTTCTCTGCAGACTCTTCAATAGACAAACGCAAAGCTTCGCAATCCAATATCTTAACAGAATGTCCCTTAGCACGAACACCATTAGCAAGTAAGGCTGCCCATATCGGGGGCTCAATTGCAGAGAAATCTTTACTCAGGCTTTGGTAAATTTTACCAGAGGCATTAGGATGAACAAATAATACATCTAAATTCGACATTTTTGGTCCCCTTTTTTTTATAGTTTAAAATTATTACGTTTTATTTGATAACGGAAAACCGTTTAGCTTTGAAGTCAGAAAGTGGCTCCAACGCAGGAGGGACAATGTCTGTTGGTAGTGCATCGATAGAAAAAAAACACAACTCCAAACTTTCATCACTCATCTTTAACTCACCTGTCTTCTTTTTCACAACGAAGACAATATCCAACAATTGGGCTACATCTCCATTGTCTAGGTATGTTACAATTCTATTTTCAGGGTTAGAATAAATTCCTTGGAATTCAACCACTTCTACTTCCAAACCTGTTTCCTCTCTCACTTCACGGTGTAAAGTTTGCAAAACAGATTCGCCAGGGTCTACTTTTCCACCAATTAGACCCCAAATACCACAGTCTGCCCTACGCTCAAAAAGAATTTCTTCTTTTTCATTGAGAAGGATTACTCCTACTCCTGGTTTGATAAAGGTACCAGTAGGAGGAGGAATTTTTCTCTCATACATTTTTGCAACGATAGCATCCATGAAATCAAAATGACCTATTACTATTAGACATTACTGTACTTGCTATTAACAATGATAGTATAACCTTTGATCAATTCTTGTATCCCCATATCTAAAGAATATTGGGGTTTAAATCCAGTTTTTTCAATTTTTTCATTAGAGACAATATAATCTCGTTTGTCCATATCCTGACCAATTTCAGACTCCAAATATACAAACTCAGGTATATGCTCTTGAATTTTACCACAAAGTTCTAGCTTAGAAAGATTAGCATCCGAAAGACCAACATTGTATGCTTCACCTTTCATAGAATCAAAACTTTTCATACCATGCAAGAAAGCATTAACTACATCACGAATATGGATATAATTTCTCTTAAAATGACCTTCAAAAATAACGATAAAGCGATCGTTAAATGCTCTGTAAGTAAAATCATTTACCAACAAATCGAGACGCATACGTGGACTCATACCAAAAACAGTAGCTAACCGAAAACTAATTGAATTCTCCCGTTCCATAATAATCTTTTCCGCGTCCACTTTTGTCTTTCCGTATGTAGAAATTGGATTGAGGGGAGTTTCTTCCGTACAATAAATATCTTTTTGGCCAACACCATAACCACTATTGGTAATTGGCATCAAGATACGTTGATCTTTAGACAATAAATTAGATAGAGTGCGAACAGAATCACGATTGATAGAAAGTGTGCCCAATTCATCACGATTGCAAAGAGGAGCACCCACTAAAGCTGCCAATGGTATGATATAATCTTTATCCTTGACCAACTCCTTTAAAATAGACTCTTGCCTACAATCACCACGCACGACTTGAAAATTTGGGTCGGCACAGGAAGTCATCAAAGAATTTTGACCAAAAATAAAACTATCTAATACAGTAACTTTATGGCCTTGCTGTAAAAGTTCAGGAGTCAGCATAGAGCCAATATAACCAGCTCCACCCGTAATCAAAATATTATAAGACATATAGAATCCTCTTTTTTCTGTTTAAGGTTTATAAAAACTAATTTGTGAACCATCAAAATCAAAGCTAAAGGGAATATGCAAATATTTATCTAAGGCTTTTAAAATAGCAGGATGATCACTTTTACGCGCATAAAATACCATAAAACCACCCCCACCAGCACCTAACAATTTACCACCAATAGCTCCTGCTTGGAGTGCACTTTCGTACATTTGATCTACAACTGGATTTGAGATTTTATTAGAAAGTGTTTTTTTTATTTTCCAGGTCTCATTCAATAATACTCCAAAATCATCTAAACTTTTCTTAGGATCTGTTAGAATACTATATGATTCATCTACCAGCGTCTTCATACTATTTAGATTTATAATATTCAAAGAGGTATTTTTAATTTGTTCACCAGCAATTTCAGAAGCGGTACGAGAAATACCAGTAAAAAATAGTAGAAAATTAGATTCAAAATGTCGTAAGCGTTCTGGCTTCATAATTACAGGATTAACGACGATCTCACCGGTCTGCGTAAACTCAATGAGATTTACACCACCATGAGCAGCAAATGCCTGATCTTGGGAGCCAACATTCTCACGTATCAAAGACTGTTCAATAAAAATAGCTTTTTTGGTCAACTCATCCTTCGAAATCATACTTCCTTCCAACGCATACAAACTTTTCAATAAACCTACAGTAAACGCCGAACTTGAACCCATGCCACTTCTAGCCGGAATATCACCGTCGTGATGCACCGAAATACCATAGGAAATATTCATATGATTGAGAGTTTCTCGTACGGAAGGGTGAACAACCTCTTCGATTCGATTTACATTTTCTATTTTAGAATAGACAATACGGTGCTTGTGTTCAAAAAAAGGAGGAAGTTTTCTCACATTGAGATAGCAATATTTATCGATTGTAGTACCAAGAACCTTACCACCATGTTCTAAGTAATAAGCTGGGTAATCTGTCCCACCTCCAAAAAAGGAAATTCTATGTGGGGTTCTAGATATAATCATACACCCACTACTTTTGGTAAATCGATCTGAGCTTGTAGATAGTCAGATGGTACTCCTATGTCAACGAAATAACCATTACAGAGATAGGCGTTTATTTTCAAGTCCGATATATTTTTTTCCAAAAAGTCGCTCTCAAAGGAAAACTTACGTGGAAAATCCTGATGAAATAGTGATGTTTTCATTAAATAAATCCCACCATTGATCAAACCAGATTTTTGGTATTTTTTTTCCTGAAAGCCAATAACAGACTCACCATCAAGAATAACGCTACCATAACGTTCAAAATCTTCCATTGGTTTTAGAACCATCTCAATATCAGAAGAATTTTCTTGAAACTGCCTTTGTAAATCCCTTAAAGAAACTTGCAAAAAGCTATCTCCGTTCAACAATAAAAAAGATTTAGACTTAATATATTTGAGAGATTCTATAATTGCTCCCCCTGTACCTAATGGTTCATCCTCGATAGCATATGAAATAGGAATACCTTGGAAAGATTCTCGAAAATATTCACGAATTGTATCTTTTTTATAGCCAATTGACAAAACGAACCTGGATACTTCAAATGTTGCAATATAGGTCAATAAATATTCTAAAAACGGTTTACCACTGATATCTGCCATAGGCTTAGGGACATCACTAACAACAGACTGCAATCGAGTTCCCTTACCACCTGCTAAAATAATAACTTCCAAATTAAAAACCTTTACCAAACATAGCTTCTTCCACAGCAGCACAAATGATATGACCTATTAAGATATGAGACTCTTGAATACGCGGTGTTTCATCGGACGGAGCACAAATACATATATCACATAAATCTTTCATTTTCCCACCTTTTTTACCTGTAAACCCAATTATAGTAATTTTTTTCTGTTTTGCGGCATCAATTGCAGCAAGTATATTAGGTGAATTTCCAGAAGTAGAAATAGCAATCAAAATATCGCCCTCTACGCCATTTGCCTCAACTTGTCTGGAAAATAACTTTTCATAACCATAATCATTACCAATTGCAGTAAGAATAGAAGTGTCAGTAGTCAAAGCAATAGAAGGTAAGCCAGGTCTATCAAAATAAAAACGGCTAACAAACTCTCCAGCAATATGTTGTGCATCTGCAGCGCTACCACCATTTCCAGCAATTAAAGTTCTCTTTCCATTCTTATAGGCATCGATAGTAATTTCGCATGCCTTACGAATAGTTGATAATAAATCATCACTAGAAAGTATTTCTTGTTTTACTTGTAAAGAAGTTTGGATTTGTTCTAGAATAAATTGATCCATAACTTTAAAACCTTTTTAGTATACCGAATATAAAGATAATAAACGAAATCAAATAGCGTAAGATGTCAACAAAGAATGTATGAAAAAAACTTAAACTTGCTCCTTGGAAGCATGTAACACCTTTTTCATATCATTCCAAGAAAAGTGCAATTTAGGTATAAAAATAATGCCCAAAAGAATCGTAAAACCTATCCCTAGTACGTAGTATAAATTAGCAAAAATAAAAGAAGTACCTTTATTAATTGAGAAAAAACTCAGAGCAAGCATGCACGAATATTGAAAATTTCCTGCCATAGCTGGGCCTCCAGGAATGCTAATTCCCAGCAAGTTAATTATCAAAATTGTAGCAGCAATAATAAGATTTGATTCGATATCTAGCATTTGTAAAACATAATATATGGAAGAAATAGAAAGACATATAATCACAATAGATAATGAAAAAATAATCGCAAAATTTTTCCAGCTCTTGATCAATTTTAACCCTTCTCTGAAACCTTTAAAAGCGTGTTTAACTTTCTCTGTAGTTTCCTCCTTAAACAAACGAAGAATCGGTAAGAGCATCTTCCAAATTAAATTTGAGTGATTATATGAAAAAATAAAAATAATAGTCATTAGAAGAAATGCAATTAGAACAATCAAATTAGATTTGATCACCCATTCAGGTAGTACCAGTATTGAAATGATATATAGTAAAGACAATAAAACTACAAACAAATCTAACAACCTTTCAACCATAATAACAATCAATGAAGAACTAAGCGATATTCTTGTATTCTTTTTTATTAAAAAGGGAATAATTAACTCACCCATCCTAAGAGGTAGCACAACAATAAACATATAGCCCAGACTTGTAAAAGAAAACATCTG
>JBCCIA010000207.1:0-10080 GCA_039028475.1 Spirochaetota bacterium
CAGAAATAAATTTCAAATAGCGTTAATAATTTATTGATTTTTCAGTGTGTTTCTAGTATCCTCTCCATAGTGATCGGGAATTTTTCGGAAAATTTCATAGGAAAGGAGAGTTTTATTTGGTTTCATACTGTTATACACAGGATATAATAATTGATAAATGAAATTTTATGTCTCTTTAAAGCCCAAAAAGTGATAAGTTTGTCCCATTCTTTGCTAACTAGGTGTATGGATGAAATGGGAATTTTCTGGAAATTTGTAGTAAATAGAAAGCCAAGGTGAGTTAGGTTATGAGAGTCAATGTATCATATTTGAGCCATTACGGTAAAATTCGTAGAAATAACGAAGATAGTCTGTTGGTTCATGATGAGATTTTTTCAGAAGTCAATATGGAAGCACCAGGGATCAAATCCTTAGAATCAGACCGTTTGCTTTTAGCAGTGGCTGATGGAATGGGCGGAGAGAGTAAAGGAGAGTTGGCTAGCCGAACTGTATTAGAGGTTTTACGGGAAAATCTCAGTTTGTTCAACCATAGACGCTACTTTTCTAAGTTGCTCTCGCATGCTAAAAACCAATTGAACCAGATCGTAAAAAAAGACAAAGGTTCCTTGGGACTTGGGACAACTCTTTCGGGACTTTATTTACTCGAAAACCGTGGTATCGTTTTTAGCTGTGGTGATAGCCGTGTCTATCGTATCAACAATAGTTCTATTGAAAAGCTGACCACTGATCATTCTTTAGTCCAAGGTCTTTATGACTCTGGTTATATCCGTGAAGAAGAAATGCGCACCCATCCGCAAAAAAATATTATTACTTCTGCTATTAGTGGAGATATGACAAACACCAAACCTTTAGTGTTTTACGAAGAAATTATGATCCAAAAGGGAAGCAAATTTTTAATTTGTACAGATGGATTGTGGGAGAGTATGTCTTCTATTGAGATGTACGAGTGCATTACACGTGAAAACATGATAGATAAGGTACTTTCCCTGAAAGACATCAGCCTAAAAAATAGTGGTAGGGATAATATCAGTATTGTTTATTTAGAGGTAGTGGAGTAATTTTTACTTTTTAAATTGACTTTCCCTTCTATCCTAATTTGGATAGAAATATGAAGTTTTCTGTTATTCTGCCTTTCTTTTTCTGTCTCTCTGTATCTATCCCCGCGGCTGATCTATCGTCAGTAAAAAAGGCATATGCGTATCTCGCAAAATACTGGCAGTATTATACGCAACAAGGCAAAAAAGTCCAAGTAACAGCACTAAGGTATGGTTGTTCTGCTGGAAATTGCTATTTACTCGTAAATGGAAGTAAGAAAGAGCCATCCACTCTATATAAGTTAAAAGGTAGACAACTGGTAAATATCGTTTCAGGTAAAAAAGGCAATACTCTATCTGCAAAGCAAGCTGGAAAACTTGATATCCTTCCCAATGTAGCAAAGGGCAAAGAATCTGGTAGAATGAAGGGTTTTACAGATGCTCACAACCGCTACCGTAAAAAAGCTGGAGTTCCAAATTTGGTTTGGTCCAGCAAACTTTCTAAATACGCCAAGCAATGGGCCAATTACTTACGTTCCCAAAAAAGCTGTTCGATGCAACACCGACCAAGAAGTGGTAAATACAAGCAAAGATATGGTGAAAACCTTGCTTGGGCTTCTGGACAGAAACTAAACCCATACCAAGTTACAAAAATGTGGTATGATGAGATCAAAGATTATAACTATAAAAATAATTCCTGTTCTAAAGTCTGTGGCCATTATACCCAGGTAGTTTGGAAAACTTCTCGCCGTGTCGGTTGTGCCATGGCTCGTTGTGGTAGGGAAGAACTCTGGGTATGCAATTATGACCCTCCAGGAAATATGCAAGGCTATAGACCATATTAATTTTTAGTAACGGATATGAATTATTTCAACCTACACAACCTGGCTTTGAGTGATACAGGTTTTTTATTCGATCCCTCTACAGGACGTACCTATACTCTCAATGAAACTGCTGTTTTTATTGTAAATCTTCTCAAGCAAGAGAAAGCAAAAGAGAAGGTTTTGGATGCGCTGCTGGAAGAATATGAAGTAACCCGCGAACAAGTGGAAAGAGATTTTTTAGACCTTGTTATCCAACTGAAAGAGATGGGACTCATCCGTGAATAAATTACGTGTTGCAGTTTCTGGTTTGAATGCAGTTGACAACCCGGGGCCAGGTGTTCCGGTCTTACGTTCTTTAGCCGAGTCTTCCCTTGGTTTGGAGTTAATCGGTTTTTCTTACGATGTACTAGAGCCAGGGAATTTTATGGATTCTTTGCTTTCAGCTTCTTTTATTGTACCCTATCCAAATTCTGGTCCAGATATTCTATTGCAAAGAATTAAATATATCCATTCGCACCACCCCATCGATCTGATTCTACCTACCTTAGATTCTGAATTGGAAAATTATTTGGCAATTCAACCAAGCCTCGATCTACTCGGTATCAAAACATTTCTCCCAAAACTCGAACAATTGCGTATGCGAGATAAGACGTTTTTGCAGGAGAGTTTTGTGGGTACCAGTATTTTGCACCCTAAAACGTTTTTATTGCAGGATGCCACTGCCTTGCAGCAAGTGATGGAGAACTTGCAATTTCCTGTATTTGTCAAAGGAATTTTCTACGAAGCCTATTTAGCACACAACAGGGAAGAAGCTCTAGGGTATTTTCATTATTTGGCCACCCGTTGGGGAGTGCCTGTTATCGTACAACAGGTTATTTATGGAGAAGAATGCAATGTGGTGACTTTGGCAAAAGAGAGTAAAGTATTCTCTATGGTTGCTATGAAGAAGATGTTTTTGACGGATAAAGGCAAGGCTTGGGCGGGTGTCACCATTCAGAATCCTGCTATTTTTGAGCTATCAGAGAAAATTATCAGCCACATAGCTTGGAATGGTGCTTGTGAATTAGAGTTTGTTATAGAGGAAAGAACACAGAAAGTATATTTATTGGAGATCAACCCACGTTTTCCCGCATGGATATATCTAGCAACAGCAGCTGGTCAAAATATGCCAGAGAAGATGTTGCAATTAGCCATGCAATTAGATGTTTCACCAAAGCAAGACTATGAAATAGGCAAAGTATTTGTGCGCCATAGCTGGGATGAGATCATTCCTATGAGCCATATCGAGGCTTTGTCTGTGCGAGGCGAAATTTCTCATATAGATGCAAATACAAAAAATAAGGAAGCATTATGAAAAAACCGTACATCCGTCCTGTTATTCGTAGGCAGTTTATGGGAGCTGCCAATAAGTTTGGCGGTTTTTCTGTTCCTGAACCGCTTGTGTCTATCGATGGTGTGAAAACGGATGATTTACTGAAAAAATTTGGCTCTCCTCTATTTGTTTTTTCTGAGTCTAGCATTCGTAGAAAAATACAAGAGTTCAACCGTGCCTTTCAAACCAGATACCCCTCCTTCCAAGCTGCTTGGTCTTATAAAACAAACTATTTGAATGCTATTTGCAATGTATTTCACCAAGAGGGAAGTTGGGCAGAAGTAGTTTCTGCCTTTGAATACGAAAAAGCGCGTTACAACGGTATCCCGGGCAAGCAAATCATTTTCAATGGTCCCTACAAACCTTATCCAGCGTTGAAGAAGGCCTTTTCAGAAGGAGCTCATGTTCACATAGATCATTTAGATGAAATCAGTGATGTTTTGCAGATCGCCGAAGAATTAAATCGTAGTTTGGAAGTAACCCTACGTTTGAACATGGATACAGGCATGTTCCCGGCTTGGAGTCGCTTTGGTTTTAACCTAGAGACCGGACACGCCTTAGAGGCAGCTAGAAAGATCGCTAACTCACAGGGAAAGGTCAAAATTACTGGTCTGCATACGCATGTAGGTACATTTTTAACAGATACTGGTCCTTATAAGCGAGCAGCCAAAAAAATCGCAGCATTTTATAAAAAACTACGTGATGACCTACGCCAACCCATGCAATACCTGGATTTGGGAGGAGGGTTTCCCTCAGCAAATAAATTAAAAGCGCAGTATTTGAGTGGTTCGAGTCAGTTGCCCTCTATTGATACGTACGCTGAGGCAATTTGCAATAGCTTGTATGAAGCTTTTGAACCGTTAGAACCACCACATTTATTTCTAGAATCGGGTCGTGCTTTAGTAGACGAATCTGGTTATCTTCTAACCTCTGTTGTTGCCAATAAGACATTACCGAGTGGCAAGCGAGCCATTGTCTTAGATGCTGGTGTGAACCTACTTTATACATCTACCTGGTACGATTTTAAAGTGTCTCCTACATCTTACCATTCTGGTACCTACGAAGATGTGATTTTGTATGGTCCACTCTGTATGAATATCGATGTGGTGCGTGAAAGTTGTTTGCTACCCAATTTGCAGCGTGGTGAATCTGTTGTTTTACACCCAGTAGGAGCCTACAATGTAACGCAATGGATGCAGTTTATAGAAATGCGCCCCGCTGTTGTCCTCATTCAACCCTCAGGAGAAATTACCAAGATACGTCGTAAAGAAACTCTGGAAGATCTGTTACGTGTCGAAGAGGACCGTTTGTGAACCTGAAAGACTTGTTCAGCCGCAATACATTTAGCCTACTGATTGAATCTACCTTCAAAGCCTATTCTACAGTGTTGTTTAGCAACCAAAAATCGATAGGCGTGTATATTTTTCTATCTACTCTATTCAATTACCGAGCGGCTCTTACTGGTTTTTTAGGGATATTATTATCAAATCTTCTGGCTTTGTTTCTAGGGGTTCATAAAGATAAAATTCGTAAGGGTTTATATGGATTCAATGGTTTGCTTGTAGGTCTCTCCATAAGTCTGTACTACGAGGTGGATGCCAAACTGCTTCTCGTACTATTTGCCGCAATTGTACTACTTGTATTTGTAACCCTTTCGCTAGAGCATGTCTTGAGCTATTTTTTTGGACTTCCTGTTCTTTCTGTTCCCTTTGTGATTGTAAGCATTATCGTTTATATGGCATTTTTCAACTACAATGCATTTACCTATGCAAAGGTAATTGTTTTTCCCTATGATTCTTACTTTCCTAAGTTACCGGTTAACTTACTCTTCTACATAAAAAGTCTCGGTGCTATCTTTTTCCAATCCAGTCCTTGGGCAGGACTTTGCATTGTTTTGATCTTATTGCTCTTTAGCCGAATTGCTTTTATACTTTCTCTCTTAGGGTTTTACATTGGGCTTTGGTTCCATTCTTTTCTATTTGGCAGTTATTCTGATATTTCAGCAGGTATGGTTGGTTTTAACTATATTCTCTCTGCGATTGCTGTGGGAGGAATTTTCTTAGTTCCAAGCCTGCACACTTTTGTTTTAGGTGCTTTGGCTGCGGTAGTTAGTTCTCTCATTGCTTCCTTTGCCAAAATTTTTCTGGTAAACTTTTCTATTCCGGTTTTAGCGTTGCCCTTTACATTGGTATCTCTGATGTTTTTATTTGTCGCTCGTTTGTTGCGCAATCCTAAGTTGCGAGCTGTCGATTTTTTACCCGGTTCTCCCGAAAACAATTTAGATTATTTTAAAACACGTAAGGAGCGTTTTGGAGAGTCAGGCATAGACATTCGCTTGCCATTTTCTGGCAATTGGAAGGTCAGCCAGGGGTATGACGGAAAATACACCCACCAGGACCTTTGGAAAGAGAGTCTTGATTTTATGGCGATTGGCCCCGAAAATTCCTACCGAAAAGGTCTGGCAGATGACTTATCAGACTACTATACCTATGCACTACCAGTTTTGGCTCCTGCCAATGGCAAGGTAGTAAAGGTTGTTGCCCATTTGCCTGACAATCCGGTGGGTGAGATGGATGTAGAAGAGAATTGGGGCAATTTAGTTTTAATTGAACATTCACCATATTTATTTTCACAATTGTCTCATTTTAAAAAGGATTCCATTCTAGTGAAGGAGGGAGACCAGGTTGTGGTTGGTAGTAAGTTGGGACAAGCGGGAAACTCAGGAAGAAGTGCAGAGCCACACATCCACCTACACTTCCAAAGCAACTCCGAAGTAGGCAGTACTACTTTACCGGTTAACTTTACCCAGTTTCTCAAATTAAACCGTGGCACAAACCAAATCGTTTTTAATGATGTTCCAGCCGAAGATGATACCATTGGCAACGTGATTGCTGATTTTAACTTGAAGACATTTTTTACTCTAAATCCTGGTATAGAATACAGTGTAAATGTCAGTAAGAAAAAAGCTGGAGATTCACAAGAGATTTGGAAGAATGGTATCGATTTTCTTGGCAATCGCTATATTGAAGACAGTAAAGCAAACCGTCTCTACTTCTACCAAGGTAGAGACTTCTTTGCTTGTTTAGATTACAATGGATCTAAGAATAGTTTTCTATTTTTCTTTTTTCTTAGTGTTTATAGGGTACCATTTTACCTACAAAAGGGAAAATGGCAAGATCAAATGTCCTATAAGTATTTCTCTAGTTTTTTTAGCAAGCTGGCCAAAGATTTGATCCATCCCTTTAGTGATAAAGTCGCTAGTGTTTGGAGTGCAGAGGTGCGTGAATTAGATTCGCAATACGTTCTTTCTGCTTCTGTTAAAATGGGAAACCGCATTTTGTTTGAGTCTGATTTGACTTTTACTTCTTCCTTACCGGGGCATATGGTAATTCGTGATCAAAACGGTGATACTTGGGAGTTGTCTCATTCATGAAACGTATTGTCTTTTGTTTCTTTTCTTTTTGGCTATTCATCTCTTCTCTATCAGGACAAGACTTTGGCAATGTTTACCAAGAAACAGCGGCTGTACAATCGTTCTTACAAAAAAAAGAGTATGACGAAGCGATTCGAATTTTAGAGAGTCTGCTTTTACGAGAGCCTGACTATGTTATTGGTCATAACTTGATGGGTTATTCGTATATGGCCAAGGGAAACTACCGTAAGGCTGAATTTTACTACCGCAAATCCATTCAAATTTCGGAAAATTTAGATGGGATGTTGGGTTTGCAAAAGGTTTTGCTCTTACAGAAGAGTTATGCAGAAAGTGCGAGGGTTGGTGAATCTGCTCTTCGCCTGAGCGAGGAAAGTTACTGGGCAAATGTTCGTCTTGCAGAGGCCTACGCGTACTTAAAAAAATATGATAAGTCTATTGCATTGTATGACAAGACTATGGACTACCACGGAAGAAATGCTGATTTGCTTTGGCGCAAAGGCTTGGTTTTATTTTTACAAGGTAAGAAAAACAAGGCAGTGTCTCTTTGGCAGGAAGGCTATGAAAAACAACCTGAACACCCTGGTATTCGCTATGCCTTAGGTCTATCTACACAGAAATCATACTTTTTAATTTCTCCTTTTTATTCGAAGTATTCTTTTTCTGGTTCTAGTATCAAATCGGGAGGGGAGAAAATTGGTGTTGCCGTTAGCTATTCTTGGCAGGATAGTTGGACCGTTGTAGCGGCTCAGTACCGGGACATAACCCAGTCGCTACTTGCCTCGTCTTCTTCCTATGTGAACTATATTTTTGATGAATACAATCTTCTGCAATATTCGTTTTATACGACAGAAGCGGAGTTTTATAGTTATATTGGCAATGCCTATAATTCCTACCAATTTTACCAAATTGCAAGTGCAGAAGATTTTGTTACCTACCAAACATCTATTGGTGCTAGGTACAAAGCTAATCATCGACTTGCCTATTTTTTTAGTGGGCATTATTTGCAGACTAACGATGAATATACTAGAAATGCAGGTATTGTAGAGGCAGGGGTTGCTTTTGGGCAGAGGGATATTTTCTCTGCGTCTCTTTCAGGTCTCTCCTATCCCAAACACAGTGGTTTGCAGGTTTCTCTTGCCTACGATTGGAATTTTTGGAATAGTTTGTGGTCGTCGTCAACAGTAAATTTACAAACAATCAATTTGACTCTCAATGATCTTCTACTGTACAATTTAAACCCTGTATATACATACTCCTATTCTTATACTGAGAGTAAGCAGAACGTTGCTTTCAGGCAAGAATTTCGTTACTATTGGCGTTTTTGGCAATTTTCTTTATTTGGGCGTGTCGGAGATTCGTACACACCTACACAGTTTGGGGACGTAGTATACAATCCTGCTTATTTAAAGTTAGGCATGGGGGGATTTGTACAAATGAATTATGATAGGTATTCTCTATCTCTCTCCTATGCCAAAGACAAGTGGGAGAATCTATTGCAAGAGACTGTAAATTCCGATACTTGGTCAGTCAAGTTTACATGGAGGTTGCCATGAAAATTATTTTTCTTTTTTTATTCTGTCTGATAGGGAATTCCTTGACAGCAGATTCTATTCGTGATGCTTATAATTTGGAAAAGAAAAAGAGTTATGCTAAAGCGTTGAAGATTTATGAGAGATTGTGCTCAGAAGATGCGCATAATTATTTTTTTCACCTGAAGGCAGGTTGGTTGGCTTATCTTTCTGGTCGTTTGTCTAAGTCGGTGAACTTTTACAATAAAGCGATTATCATTGAATCGGGTGCCATTGAACCTCGTATCGCATTATTGAAACCATTGATTGCTTTGGGAAAATACAAGCAGGCACAAGCTACCGCTAAATCTGTTTTGCGTCTCGATAGTAAGAATTATATCGCTAGGAGTCGCATCGCTTATTCTTTGTATCTCTCCGGGCAGTTTCGTGGGGCTGAAAAATATTATATTTCTTTGGTGTATGACTATCCAACAGATGTAGAAATGTTGATTGGTCTGGGGTGGACCTATTTACGGCGTGGTAAAAAGAGAAGTGCTAGAGAAGTATTTCAAAGAGCCCGTAATATCCAGCCAGAAAACACTCGAATCTTGAAAGGTTTGGTATCTGCAAAATGATGAGAATTGGTCTTGTAAAACATTTCAACGCTCGTCCTCTAACGTATGGTTTTGAGGAAGACAAATCTAAGTATGATCTCTACTATGACAACCCCTCTATATTGAAAGATATGCTCTTGCGTGGTGAATTGGATACTGCTTTGATCTCTTCGGTGGAGTGCTGGCGCAACCGCGATACCTTAGGCTTTTCCAAGACTACTGGGGTTTGTGCGAGTGAGAGAGTTCGTTCTATTTTATTTTATCACAATCGCAAAGAGTCCTACCCGCCGGAAAAGGTTTATGTAGATTCTGGTTCTCGCACCAGTGTGGCACTTTTAAAAGTATTATTGCAGCTGAGTGTTGGCAAAATACCTGAAATGATTTCTCAAGATCCTTCCTATATTTTTTCCATGTTGAATCGTGCAGAAGGCTACCACATGTTATTTGGTGACAATGCCTTACTCGCGCGCTTTAGTTTGTACCACTACTATAGCTATGATTTGGCGACTTGGTGGAATAAGGAAACTGGCAAGAGTTTCTGCTTTGCGTTTTGGGCGTTTCCTCTGGATAAACCCATTCCTGATGCATTTTTTGAAGAGTCCTTAGAAAGGGGACTGGATAATATTCGTAAAATCATCCGCCACGATACTCGCTTGCCCAGGGAAGTTTTGTACAAATACCTGAGTTCTGATTTGCACTATTATGTGCGCGAAGAAGATTACGAGGGCTTTGAATTATTTTCTGAATATTGTCGTGAGTATGATATTTTGTAGAAGAATACCTTCTCTGATACTTTGAAAATATCACTGAGAAGGTATTTGGTTTCCCGAGGGCGCAAAAGACTTGACCGTGTACTGAGAGTACACAGACTTTTTTGTACGCCTTCGGGCAGTGTTTCTCAGTCCGGTTTACGTCGCCAAACAGAGGCCGGGCTGAGAGCTTTTCAAATAAATGCTCTTTTTTCTGTAAACAAAGTGCATAGGTAAATGTTTGTAGGTACTGAGAAAATGTCGAGTGTTTTTTTAGTAAAAGCAGGGGGAAAAAGCTTTTGCAGACTTCCTCTGCTTACTCGTTATTTAAGAAAGATTGCATTATAAAATAATTTACAAAAACAGGCTTTATATATAGAATTGTGATAAGGGGTAATTTTGTAATGCAATCCATATCTAGTGAAGCAGAAATTAATCAATTGAAAGTAGACATTTTTAAGGCTATAAGCCAAATCGAAAATAAAGAATTATTAAAAGAAATTGTAGGACTTTTAGATAAGTTTGTAACTACATTTGAAAAATCTC
>JBCCIA010000208.1:0-10075 GCA_039028475.1 Spirochaetota bacterium
ATGAAATTCCTCTGGTTGTTTGTATCACAGAAGGAATTCCAGAAAATGATATGGTGAAAGTGGAAGCAGCTTTAAAAACTTCCAAAACTAGATTGATTGGGCCAAATTGTCCAGGGGTTATCTCACCAGGTAAGTGCAAGATTGGTATCATGCCTGGTTTTATCCACAAAGAGGGCAATATCGGGGTTGTTTCTCGCTCAGGAACCTTGACTTATGAAGCAGTAGGTCAACTAACAAACCTTGGTTTAGGGCAATCAACTTGCCTGGGAATAGGTGGTGACCCTATTATTGGTACTACACATACGGATGCTTTGATGCTCCTTAACGCTGACCCTGAAACAGAAGGAATTGTGATGATTGGAGAAATTGGTGGAACTGCTGAGGAAGAAGCTGCTGAGTATGCAAAAGCAAACATCAAAAAGCCAATCGTTGGCTTTATCGCTGGACAAACAGCTCCTCCAGGCAAACGAATGGGACATGCTGGTGCTATCATCAGTGGTGGCAAAGGTACGGCAAGTTCCAAAATGGAAGCTATGGAAGCTGCTGGTATCCATGTTTGTAAGTCTCCTGCGGATATGGGAGCTACCATGAAAAAACTAGTAGGTTAATCCTTCTCAAATTTGCAGATAAGGTTTCTTATCTGCAAATCTTTATTCCCACTCGCAAACTCCCTTCGCTTTTTTCTGGAAAAAATTACAAAATCTCTTGCTATTTTTACAATATAAGTCATTCTTTTAGTATGGCCGATATGGATAAATTCAAAATTGGAGATGAGTTAGAGAAGGATAGTTTTGTGATTCGAAAGAAAAAGCTAGCAGAACTTCCTCCTGACACTTGTTTGTTAGAACTTATTGGAGAAATTGACCTATATACTGTCGATTTGATCCGGCAATTTACCAATAATATTATCCAAGAGGGTTTTAAGAAAATTTGTATTCAAATGTCTGAAGTCTATTATATTGATTCTTCCGGTCTTGGTTTCTTCCTCAAATTGCATATGCAAGTAAAATCTAGCCCAGGCTACGTACGAATTGTTGCCCCTTCGAAAGAAGTAAGTAATGTTTTAGAACTTACAAAACTGAGTAAGATTCTATTAAAGTTTCCTAACCTATCTGCTGCCTTGCGTCGTCCTATTTTCTAGGCATTGCTAGTCTTATTTTTGAAAAAGCTTATCTACCTCTCAGCTACGCTACTTAGACTTTTGCCATTGGGTAGTTTTTATAACTATCGGGTTGTATATTTTTTTATATCCAGCCTGGCTTATTTGATTTTAGTTATAAATGCATATGCAGATCCTGTAATAGATTTTACTAATAAAAAGCGAGATTTCCGTATTTACCAGGAGCTACAGCACTCGCACGAAAAACAAACCAATCCAATTACATTTTATCTTCTAGGAGAAAAAAAGAAGTGGTTACAGCTTTCTCAGACTAGCCAAAAAATTACTTGGAGCCGTTTGCATATCCGCAATGTAAAAGAAAGTTGGACATTTTCAACCGCTTTTCTCTCTGCCAAAAATATACGTGCATTCCTCTACAAGAATAAATCTATTTTTGAATTGCAGGCTTACAAACAACGAAAAACTCATTATCTCATTCCGACTTGTCCAGATACATGCCAGCTTCTTATCTATTGGAAAGGCCATTCCGTTCGACCCATTTATTTTTCGCCCCAAAAAATAAGCCAAGAAAACTATGTTCTAGCTAAGCAGTACCGATTGCTGATCGCTGTAACTGCTATGTTGTTTCTTTTTTTAGCTATTTTTAAAAGACAAAACCTATATGTTTTACTCTGCTTGAGCGCTAGTTCTCATTTTTTTGCATTCCTTCTACCAAAACAAATGATCGCTATCTCCTTAGCAATTTTGCTTAGCCAAAGTATCGTTTTTATCTACTACAACTACAGATTACTTGCGAATAACTTAGCTATAAAACAAAAATACTTCGGTACCTCTTTTGCTATTTTTTGCTTGCTAGGCCTATGTGCTATTTGGCAGACAGCGATGCAAAAGTTACTTTGGCAATTTTTTCTCAGCAGTTCTTCTCTACTTAGTATTCTTTATATAGCTAATTGCTTTTTTCTAGTTGCGAAAAGATATAAACCTGCCATATTTTTCCTTCCGGCAAATTTATTTTTTCTATCAGCACAATTGCTACTTATGGACACATTGGTACCTTTATTCGACCAACCCATAGGTGATGCAAATACTGGTTATTTGCTTTTCATGGCTCTTTGCTATTTCTTTTTATTTTTTGCGGGTTACTGGCTGGAAGAATTATTGTTTCATGAGAGAGAACAAGGCCTACGTTCTGTTATCCAAAGCCAAGAGGAGATCCTGCAAGAACAAGAAGAAGTATTGGCTACAAATCGTCAACGTTTGAAAAACCTCAGGTTAGAATATACAGGCAAAGAAAAAAATTTCAAAAGTCGTCTACACTCAATGGCGTACTATTGGGAGCAGATCCTCAGCTATCTAGAAGTATTGCAAAACCCTAAAAAAGGTCGCAAACCTGCTAAGAAGACGTTCCAATCCTATGTATCTCTGCATTCTTACGCTCTACATGCAACCAAGATCAATCACATCTTAGCCAATACCATCTCAGAGGAACAGTTAGAGAATAACCTCTCTATTTACATTGGTTTGGCTTTGGATATGAACTTTGCTAGTGAAAGCGGAAAAAAACTTGATCGAGAAATACCCCAAAGCATCCCCTATACTCACACTGGAAGTCTTATAGCTTGCATTGAAAGTATTTATGGTATACTCAATAGTTGTGCTGATTTCTTAGGTTCTGGCAGTCTGACAATCCGACACGCTGCAAATGCTATTTTCTTTGAATTTACTGGTAAACTTTTACTAGATGCTGCTAACATCGAACAAATGCTAGTGGAACTTGCGACAACACTAAAACCAAAATTGTACCAAGCAAAAATGGATTTTTCCTGGGAGTTGGAGAAAACAAACGAAAAGTTTGTTTTTTTCTTCCAGCCAGAATCACTAGACTATACCCTAGACTAGCTCATAAATATAAAATTGCAGCCTGAGGAGATTTTGATTGCCAAAAAATGCTAATTTTCGTAGACTTTACAGAGATTGCGCAAGGAATTTATATATTGGACCCTTCAGAAGTAGAAAAAACTAGAAAAATATTTATCCTTCCCTTTGACATCAAAGCCAAAGACATCAACAACCGCTATATATCTCCAGGCTTTATCCGCAAATGTGTGCCACCTAAAAAATCTAACAAACATTTTGAAGATGAAATTCAAAAAAAGCGTAAACGTATTTTTAATTCTGGTTTGAGCCAACTCATTGATAAGGTCACTGACAAACCCCACGATCTATCCGTTGCCGAATCTTCCTCCTTAGAGTCTTCACAGGAAGAAAAAAACTCTTCTCTGCCGGCTCCCGAATCCATCCTACTACCGGAAGAACATTTGGAAGGCTTCAATCTTTTTTATAAAATCTACATAGAAGGCAAAGCCGAGGAATGTTTGCAACAATTTTTAAAACACATTGCTTTCCAATCAGACTTTGAAGCATTCACATTGCATTACTACAATCGTACAACAGCTTGTTACCACTTGCTAACTTCGCAAGGTTTGGATGAAAACTCTATTTTCAATTATACATTCGATATAGCGGACAAAGTTTTGCAAAAAAATGACCAACTCTACTCTACGATTCGCTTTGAAGAAGAACTTAAAAATGATGTTTTTTTCAGCAAAAAATTCACCAAACAACTCTTGAACCGTTACACTGGACTCATCATAGGCTTTGTGAAAATTGGCAATTTAGATACTGCCTTAAGCCTGTTTTATGACCTCAATACCAAGAGAACAACCGAACAGATCACTAAATTGTTTACGACTTTTCAAAAATCGGCTCCCCTATTTTATCCTGCTCTGAATCGTCTCATAACCTCAATACGGCCTTTTCAAATTTTGAAAAATGATATAGTACAGAGAACTTTGCATTTTCTACAAAGCTATACGCTCAACGGTCATAGATCTTGTACAATATCACAGATTCGTTTGCTGCTCTCTTCAGCAAAAGACGCTGATTTTTCACAGTTGAAGGCGAATTTCATGCAAAGCATAGTGGAAAAATTGCAGCCAGGGGCTAAACTACTCGATCTACGGCGAGACAAGTTACTGCTATTGTGCGAAATGAGTCATAAGGGAGATGTCATAGAGATCATAGAAAGTTCTTTGCCTGAAAATTTGGATTACCAATTGCAGTTCTTTCACTACCCTGAAGAGACGCGTAATTTATACCAATACTTATAAATTATGTTGCTACAATACTTTCTTGTATTTCTTTGTGGCTTCACTTGTATTTTGGCAAAGAACAAAGAAATTCTTTTTCTCAAGAATACCATCCAAGGCCTTTCTGAGAAGAAAAAATATGCAGAATCACTACCTTACTTACAAAGATACCGAAAACTACAACCACATGATGTAGAGTTCCAAATTCTTTACGCACAAAATCTCTTATTTCGTTCTATTCCGAATAGCAAGACTTCTAGGCAGGATCAGGACATTTACTGTGATCAAAAGAAAAACTACCTCGAAAAAGTCTCTCCTACTGATACTAGGCAATGCCAGAGAAAAAAAACTTTATCTATTCGTAGACACTATCGGCTCGCAGCCCGTATTTTTGCCAAGTACGTACCTTTTTTAGAAAAGCAATGGATTGCCAATCCAAACAAGCAAAAAAAACAACCAATGCAAAAGTTGGCAAATTACAAAATGCGTTTGGCAAAGCTCTACTTCCAGTTCGGTTTTGCAGAAACCTATGCAGGAAACCCCTATAAAGCAATACGGGCTTTTTTGAAATCGAGTAAATTTGCGCCAGAGAGAAAAGAAAGCTATTACAATATCGCCTCTCTCTATGAAATTTTAGGGAAAAAACCAGAAGCGAAGGTATATTGGCTTAAATATGAAAAGATAATTAGCAAGAAACAGGATTCAAAGTAAAAAATGACTTTCTTAAAAGGGACTTTGTAGTTTTCGCATACCTTTTTTTGCCAATTTTTGGTACAATTGCATGCTATCTGAATTTTCAAAGCCGAGCAGTTCTTGTACAACGTTTGTACTAACGCCATTTTCCAACATATGAACGGCAAAAGATTTCCGTAGACTATTTACCGAAAACTCTCCCGCAATTCCTGCTTGCTCCCTTGCTTTACGGAATGCTGCCCGTACTCCTTGTTGTGTTAGCTTAGCTTTGTTATTGGACAGACTATAATTTGAATCTGCTGGGAATAATAAATCATTTGTCTTGCGTTTGCTGATAAATGAATTCAAGTCGTTTACCAGTCTTTTGGGAAATATCGAAAATCTATCTTTACCATTTTCTCCTTTAATATGAATGGTAAGATTCTCTATATCAATATCATTCACAGTTAGTTTTAGGATCTCTGATAGCTTCATCCCCGAGCCGTACACCAATGAGATCATCGTTCTGTATTTGAGGTTATGTATATTCTGTAAAATCTTTTCAATTTGTTCTTTTGACAATATCTTATTCATAATAATACCTCTGTTAACACGTTGCCTCGGTAGAAAATGTAGTCCAGAGAAAAAATTTAAAAAAAGCAATCAGATAACAAATACAATTTTGTCCAAACACCTGTTCCACCAAAATCGTAAACCCAAGCTTTTATTTTACTTTTTATTGCGGTAGTACCTAAATATAGAATCCAAGGAATGGTTGTACGAAAAATTAAAAGTAGTATTGAATAAGCTACTATCAATGACAACAGGGTACTTATAATAGTTCATTAAGAAATCTGGAAAACCTGTAAACTTAGTAACAGCAAGGATTGCTTTAGGAACTAACTCAGGAAGGGAAGGAATGTATATTGGCAGACAGCCACAATTCATAAGTGCAACTCCATAGGGAACACATTCATCTGGTGCTACATTGTAAATGCCAGCTTTATTCTGTGACAATGACTCGATGATAGCTGACACCATATCGTCTACATGGATGAATTGCATGATAGGAGAAAAGCCCATTAGGATTGGTGCAAATTGGCCAGAAAGCAACTGGCTTATAGAATTGCGGATACCAGAACCTATAATATTACAGGGTCGCAGTATAGTAATGTTCAACTCAGGATGCTTCCACAAATTGATCTGTGCTAGATTTTCCAGTTCTACTGAGTCAACCAAATCCCTTGTCAATCCAGAAGCCTTTAGTGGAGCATCTTCATCGAGCAGAGCTGGATTTAAGCGATCCGCACCGTAAACGTGGTAAGTTGAGAGGATGATTACCTGCCCCACTTTGTATTTCCTGCACAGCTCAAACAATCTTTTTGTACCTATCACATTGGTATTGTAACGACTCTTACGGTCCTGCAATTCACTGGAACGCATTCTTCCTAGGTGGATCACTGCTTTGATTTCGTGTTCTCGAAAAATATCCTCAAAGGATCGTTTTTGGATATCGAGAAAATAACTGGGTATATCTTCACCGAGATTGACTTTTTTACGAAAATCAACAGCAATAGGTTTATAATACCCCTTCAACTGTTCGATCACCTTCTGGGCGAGAGCTCCATTTGCACCCGTTACCAAAACTTCAGGATGGGAAGTATTTTTTTCCATAGTATGCCTTCCTTTCTTTTAAACCTAATTGGATCAGACTAGCAATCTCTGCTTTCACCATATCTACATTTTCCTGAACACGCACTTCACTTTCCACAGGACCGGTAAAATCCAATCTCTTGCCAAATTTAATAAATATTTTAGATGGCAGTGGTACAGGCACCGTCAACGGGGCGTAAGGAATACCCAACAATCTCGCTAAAGGCTTGATATCAGCAATCGAAGGCATCGTTTCCTCACTGCCGGTAATGCCTACCGGAATAATGGGAGTCTTGTGGTTCATCGCTATGTGCATAAAGCCTGTACCAAACCTTTGTAACTTATAGCGTTTGTGGAATAGCTTTCCTGAACCTCGTACCCCTTCTGGGAAAACAATTACCGCTTCCTCTTTTTGGAGTATTTTGATGCAATTCTCTGGATCGCCAATAATTGCTCCATAGCGATTTAGAATATTACCTACAAAGGGAACCGCGGAGAGGAAACGCTCTACCATAATCCGCGGGACACGTGGATTGCTGGGATTGGTAGATAAAGCGACACCTAACAAACCCCCATCGATAGGCAGTTGGCCGGCGTGGTTGGCGATAATAAAAACGCGTCCATCGGGAGGTATGTTTTCGTAGCCAGATACTTCTACACGAAAGTAGTGGTCATAGAATATTTTATAGAAGGTCGTAATGATTTTAAATATATCTGGATTAAATCCCCAGGGATCATAGCCAAAAGCATTGACCTGTTTGGGATTGCGATCAATTACCTGATTCAGCTCCTCTGGTACAACAACTTGTTTTGCCAGTTGAATGAAATCGGTTAGGGAAAAGTTTTTTTCCAGTAAGCGAAATAGAAAAGAAGAACTATCCGGTCTTTGCGAACTTATTCTCTGTTTATCTCCTGAGGTAGTTAGAAAAGAAGTACCCCCCGTGACTAATTTGGGAATTTGTTCAAACAACTGTTGATCCAACCTACGATAGTCTTTTTCTTTAGGATGTAAGAAGTATATCTCATCTTCCACCGTATGTATATCGTACGCCTGTTTTTTCAGGTTGCCTTTTTTATATTTAAAGGTACCCGTTGTTTCGATATTTTTTAAGATGCGTATAAATAGAGGGATTGCATAAGCCGGTAAAGAAGATTTCAACATCTTAGAAAAGGTAGAGAAATCAAAGCCAGCAGTAGCACTTTCCTCCTCTACAATAAGTGCTGCCATGCCTGCTCTACCTTCTGCCCCAGGAACTGTAACTCCATACACAATAGATTCTCTGACCTGTGGGGAGCGGTTAATAGTCAACTCGACTTCATAGGTAGAAATATTTTCTCCTTTCCAACGAAATGTATCCCCCAATCTATCCACAAATTGGCTATGCCAAAATCCCACATCTTTCATCAAGTCACCAGAATTAAACCACAGGTCTCCCTGTGAAAAGGCATTGCGTATCAGTTTTTTTTCATTGGCCTTTTCGTCGGTATACCCATCAAAAGGAAATAGTTCGCTGATCTGGATCAATAGTAGTCCGGTGCCACCACGTTTTACCGGAATCAAATAGCCCCTGCTATCCTTTTTGACCTCTTCTACATCAATGTCATACTCCACCAGACAGAAACGCCCAGGCAAAGAAAATCCAACCGTATAATCAAAGTTAAAATAATTGGTAAAAGAGAGGTTCGATTCGCTGGCGGCATAAAATTCATATACCTGTTCGATGCCAAACCTCTGCTTGAATTCCTGCCAGATATCTGGGCGGAGGCCATTGCCCACTATTTTTACGACAGGATTGTCTTTATCATTCTCTTTTTGCGGTTGGTTTATCAAATAGCGACAGAGTTCGCCGATATAGCAAAAAGCGGTTGCTTTAAATTTACGCGTTTCCTCCCAAAACTTACTGGCACTAAACTTACGGCTGATAGCAATCGCAGAACCACCTGAGACTGCCGCAGACCAGGCAACCGTCAGAGCGTTGTTGTGGTAGAGTGGCAGGCTTATATAGATCACATCATCGGGTGTCATATTCAAAGCCAAAGAACCAAAAGAAGCAGAAGCCCGCATCCAACGCAGATGTGTCATAATCGAAGCTTTCGGCAATCCAGTTGTCCCGGAGGTAAATATATAGTAACAGGCATCCCCTGCTTTTACATGCCGGGTCGTCGCGGGGTTGGAGCTTGGGTACTTGGAGGAGTCGATGGCTATATTTGTATACTCTACCACTGACTGTGGTTTCTCGTCGTCAGGTATATAATAGATCTGTTCTCTGTTTAGAGCAATTAGAGGTAGCGTAGTTTGTAAAGGTTGTAAGAGTTCCCCCCCAAATAGCAAATATTTCGGCTGGATTAGGCCTATACTATGAGCCAGAACATCTCCCTTTTGCGACGTATTCAACAATCCAGCCACAGCACCTATTTTAGCCAATGCCGCGATGCAAAACATGAGTTCTGGTCTATTCTCTAAGAATAAAGCTACTGTATCTCCCTTTTTCACTCCTTTAGCGAGCAAACAATGAGCGATTTGGTTGCTAATTTCATTGAAACGCTTGTGGGTATATTTCTTGTCTTTGTACAAGATAGCGGTTTTTTCAGGAAATACACGTGCATGGCGCTCCAACCTCGAACCGATAGATACAGTGGATTCCTTATGGGTAGTTAGAAGGTAGAGTGCTCCTGCGGGTAGGAAAGGTAGCTTTTTCGCCCATAGCGCCAGCCTAGATACTATATGATTGATATTTAAAGTTTCCTTTCTACTCATTTTACCGATCCTCCCTTTTGGAGCTGGTTCTTTAGAGATATCTCATAAAGATGGAACCGTTTTTTCCGTTTTTGTTATTGGTTCACTGGTGTGAAAGAAAGCGTCAAGCAATTAATTCTTCGTAGGAGCGAATTGTATTTCTTTAGCGAGTTGTAAGATTTTTTTCTTTCCTCCTTCAATTTTGCTGTAGGCATAGCAGAAGCAATACGTATACTTTCCTTTGAATGGATCGTATTTTGCTATTTCTTCACAACGGATGATTTTAGGCTTATGGAAAAATTTTTTTCGTATAACGTCTAAGAATTTTTGTATTTTTCTCTTCTAGCAAAAGTATGATACAACAGTTGTTTTGATAAATTTGCCTGTATGGGACTCCCTATTTTTTCTTTGCAACTCGCAATTGCAGAAGAGTTGTAACTAGTTGGTTTTAAATTGTACTCATATACTCCGAAGAAATAGTCTTTCTCTCCCTGGCAGTTTCGTGTGTAATCTCCTTTCCAACCGATAGGTTTGATTCTTACAAATTTGTCCTATTCTGATTTTTCCAGTTTCGTGAAGGTAAATAGGCTTAGATAGGTATAGGCAATTGCATAACCAATCCCATAAGTAGAATAGATTCCTGTCGCATAGTATACATCATATCCAAGTCCAAGCTGTTGTCCTATTGGCATAAAGATATACTTATTCTCTTCTTTGCTATAACAATATTCTTTTTCTCTGAAT
>JBCCIA010000209.1:0-10074 GCA_039028475.1 Spirochaetota bacterium
ATTCGAAACAAACATTTAGAGTATTCTAAGCGTTCTGAGGAATTAGAGCTTTCTCTTAATAAACGCTTAATAAATAAAGAGATCCAAGCCTTTGCAAGTATTGAACAGCTAAAAAAAGAGAACCAATTGCTCGAACAAAAAAGAAAAGAGTTAAAATCAGTAGGTTTATTTGAAAATGTCAAAGAAGAAATATTTCATATAGAAGATGATATTGGTGAACTCACACAAGCGGTTCTATCTGTAAATCTCCAAAATGCCAAAGCAAAATTAGATATCTTCAATGACATTTACCAAAAACTCAAAGTGTTTTTAGATATTTTGAATAACAAAAGGCTTTCTTATAAGACAATGTCCATACACCCAGAGCAGGGTTTTGTATTTCAAAACTCTAATGGCACTACTTTGGATGTAGCAGAACTTTCTTCTGGTGAACAACATGAAATCGTTCTTCTCTATGAGTTACTCTTCAAAATTCCAGAAGAATCACTTGTATTGATCGACGAACCTGAGATTTCCTTACACGTTGTTTGGCAAAAAGAATTTTTAGAAGACATGAAAGAAATCATTAAACTAAGAAATTTTGATATACTGATCGCGACTCACTCTCCCCAAATTATCAATGGCAATTGGGATCTTACTGTCGAATTAAAAGGAGAGAAAGCTACTTCTGCATGAGAGAATTTTTAGACCAAACGGATTACTATGGACAAATCAAATTTTGGCTAAATGCCCGCAACAGTAAGAAGGAAAACTCCGTTGCAGTTGTTGTAGAATCTGCTACGGATGCCTCTCTTTTTCGTAAATTCTTTTCGCACAACACTTTCTTAGTTCCTGCCGATGGAAATGAAAACGTAAAAACTGTCATGTCACAAATCAGTAAAGAGAATATCGAAGAAGTCATTGGTATTATTGACGCTGATTTCCAGAGAATCGAAAACCAGTTAGATGACCTTCCTGCCAACACTTTCCTTACTGACGGTCACGACCTTGAAATGATGATGGTCGTTTCTCCCGCTTGGGACAATGTAGTAGAAGTGCTTGTAAACCCTGAAAAGCTCACTTCTTTTGAAAAACAAACATCCGACGATATCAAATCACATCTCCTCAAATTAGCCAGTTCCATTGCTTCTGTACGACTTTATAATCACCGTCAAGATCTTGGCCTTATTTTCAAAACGTTCCACAAGAAAAACGGAGAATACAAATTTATCGAATATAGTAAATTTATCACAGGAAATCTCTTAGAACTCAACTGGGATAAAATGCTACAAACCATAGAAAACAAATCGAACAAACCTAACTTCTTAACAACAAATGATGATCACAAAGAGGAAATTAACAAAATTGCACAAGAAAACCATGACTGGTTAGAGTTTTGCAATGGCCATGATTTTTTGAATATCCTTGCAATCGCATTGTCTAAAGCCATAGGGAATAAAAAAGTTTCCGGCAAAGATTTAAGCGAGAGTTTTATAATAGCCTATAGAATGGATGATTTTAAACAAACGCAACTGTATGCTTCCCTTGTTATATGGAATCAAAGCCACAAATTTACTCTATGGAAACAGGAAAGTAATCTAGCAAGCTAATATCATATTCTTAGTTCCCGTTCGACTTCGCTCAGGGAACGATTTATCAACCTTTTTAAATAGCTCTTAATCCTCTCACCAACCCACAACCTTTCTCCGACTCACCTTCAAAAACTTTTTCTGCTTTTGCCAGCGGATGGCTCCTGAGGCGACTTCTGTTAACCTGAGGGTGACAACGATGTATTGGGTCTTCACACTCCGTTCGTAGCGTACATTGTCATCAATGGTTCCTTCGAGAACGTAATTTGGAGATAAAAACTCTCCGGCGGGGATGGCACTTCGCTCTTGCACCAGACCTTCCTGTGCCAACTTGGCCTCTCTGATTGCTGCCTCTCGTTTGCTTTTATCGACAAAAGTAATCTTTTCTTGTAACAAAGAAGAAGTCAACTCAGAAGTAATCAAATTGGTGTTGATGTGTTCAGAAGACTTATTCTGCAACTCTCCCAATTCGAGAAAGGGACGACGTTTTTTATTGACAAAGAACTTCTTTAGCGAAGAGGTCATTGTACGCACGGTTTGTTTGATCTCAACAGGACCCCATTCGGGAGTCAAGTGTACTCCGCGTGTATTTTTGTGCTCTACAGAAGCACATTGAAATACAAATAGGCATAAAAGTAAAAGGGTTCTATAGGTCATGTCTCTACCTGCTCGGCAAATTGTAAATCGTACAATTGTTTGTATTTTCCATCCGCTTGTATCAGTTCTTCGTGGGTTCCCTTCTCGACAATATTTCCACCTTCCACATAGCATATCTTATTAGCTACTTTAATCGTGGAAAGCCGGTGGGCAATGATGATGGAGGTACGGTCTTTCTCCAAACTCTCAAAGGCTTTCTGCACCAACATCTCTGACTTATTGTCCAAAGCAGAGGTAGCTTCATCTAACACAAGAATGTCCGGGTCTAGGATCAATGCTCTAGCAATCGAAATGCGTTGCCGTTGCCCACCGGATAGCATAACACCTCTCTCCCCAACCAATGTATCCAAACCATGTTCAAATTCAGTGATAAACTCCATCGCATAGGCTTCTTCCGCAGCCCGTATGATCTGCTCTTCACTGACGTTGCTACTGCCATAGGCGATATTGTCACGAATGCTCGCATTGAACAAGAATACATGCTGGGAGACAACCGCAATGTCCCTGCGAATATCGGCTACCTGCAATTTGCGTATATCCTCTCCATCAAAAGAAATACAACCTTCACTGGGATCGATAAAACGGGGAATCAGCTCAGCTAGGGTAGACTTTCCGGCTCCGCTCTCTCCCACTAAGGCAATGGTCTCGCCTTTCTTGACCGTTAGATTTACATTCTGTAAGGCATACTTTTCTGAGTCCGGGTATTTATAAGACACCTTTTCAAAACGAATTTCTTTTTGCAAACCGGTAAAGGCAATCGGCTTATCGGCATTGGTAATGTCAGGTTGCATATCCAAAATTTCAAAGACCCGTTGGCCAGCGGCACGTGAACTTTGGATAAGATTGAACATAATACTCATCTGTTTAAGAGGTCGCATGATAAACGCCAAGGTAAAGAAAAAAGCCATAAACATACCTTGGGAAATGCTTCCACCCGCAATCAGATAGGCTCCATAGGCGAGAAAAATGGCTGATATAATCGAACTGCTAAATTCAATAATTGCTGGCCCCAACTGGTGGTAGAAATGTCCCATGAAAGTGCGCTTGGAGAGTTCTTCGCTGATCATCTGAAAACGACCCGCTTCCTTCTTTTCCATCGAAAAAGCTCGGATGACCCGAATCCCCGCAAGTACCTCTTGCAAATGCCCATTGAGTTCAGAAAGTCTTTGCTGCTGATTTTTAGTCGCCTTACGGATTTTTTCCGCAAAAGCTGAAATGGGTCCCATAATCACCGGAACAACAACAAAAACTACAAGAAACATCTTCCAACTGATGACCAATAACAAAATCAAATGTGTCACTATATAAAAGAAGTCATTGATGGCATCTTTCAAATCGGAGCTGATGATCTTGGCGAGGATGTCTACATCGTTGATCACCCGACTCATCAAAATACCGGTCTTTTCTTTGACGAAAAAGTTTAACGGCAGTATTTGCAATTGTTGGTAGAGTTCTAAGCGTAGGTCACGTATCGCCATAAAGCCTGTTGAGTTGATAAAGAAAATTGTCCCAGTTAGGCATAGCAACTTGAGTAGATAGATTGGAAATACCAGCTGGATAAAGAATAGAACTGTTTTACGCGGAGGCATCTTGGCAAATTTATAATTGATGTCGCTTTTGTAGAAAGCAATCTTGTATTCGATAAATTCTAGGTTCGAGAGTTCTTTACCAGCCCTCTTTTTTGCGAGAATGGCTTTATCCCGTTTGGTGATCGCCAACTGAAACTTGTAGTTCGTATTCTTACTCAGCGAATCAAAGATAGGGATCATACTGGTTAGGGAGGCTCCGTTTAGTATGGAAACGAAGAAAGAAAGAACGATCCCAGTGAGAATTCTATATTTGTACTGGAATGAGTAGGTAAGTAACCTTCGGTAGATAGACATACAGCAGTTTTCCGCCAGTTTTTGCTAGCTCAAGATTCCTCACAATATTTGCTATCAGCTTATACAGTCAAATACTTCTAGCTTTCTGAGGAGTGTAGAACAAGTTTGCCTACCGTCTTACCAGCTTTAAACTCGGTCAAAGCAGCAATGGCCTCGGAAAAAGGGTAGGTTTTCCCGACGATTTGTGGAGGCAGCTCAAGCGACATAAGTTTTGTAAGAATAGGTTTTAATAACTGAGGCCTGTCATACAACCAGATCAAATTGAAACCCATTACAGACTTATTGGCGGACACCAAATTAAGAGGGTCCACACGAGGACGAGTCAGAAACTTCCATACCGTGCTAAAAATACCAGGACGGTGGTTCATAGGAGTAAAGTCAGCAAAACCATAGGTTACCAAGCGACCAGTAGGAGCAAGAGCGCGATAACTTTCCATAAAAATTTTGCCACCTATGCACTCCAAAACGAGATGCAACTCTCGGTTTTCCAGGCAAATGAGTAGGTCTTGGTAAAACCGTTCACTCCGTACAATATACGCATCGTAGCCTTCTGCGCGAACGGTATTTATCTTATTTTCTGAACCAATACTTGCAATGGTATAAGCACCATATTTTTTGGCAATCCGCTGCGCTAAAATACCAACGCCACCAGCTGCGCTGTGAACCAAGACGGACTGTCCTTTCTGCAAATTGCCAAGCTCTACCAGAGCATAAAAAGCGGTAAGTCCCTGCACGACAAACGCAGCACCTTCTGCAAACGACCAAGACTCGGGCAAAGGGTAGATGTAATCCTGCTGGACGTTCAGGTGGCTAGTATACGCTCCAAAGCGGGTCACGCCCATGACCTTCTGGCCTTTGGAAAAGCCCTTTACATTTTTTCCTAACTCTACAATCGTACCAGCAAATTCTAAGCCTGGAGTAAAAGCTCCCTTAGGTGTTGCACTGTAAAGCCCCGTAACGGCAAATACATCCGCATAATTCAGGCCAATCGCTTCCACTTTTACAGAAACTGCATTGTCTAACGGTTTTGCTAACTCCTCTACTACTATATGCAGATCCTGTAGTGACCTTCCACCTTTGGTTTTATAAACTTTTCGCTTCATTCTAGGCATTTTCCTCTCTTTGGATTTTTAGAAATATTTGGTATTCTTCCAAAGACATACAGAGATGTACCTTCTCTTCTAACTCACTCTCTGCCAGAATGAGACCTAGGTGTTTGCCAGCAATTAAAGCAACCATCTTATGTTTGAAAAGACCGATTAGCTTTTCTACAATCAATAGTTCATCGCTTTGTAAAAAGGGAATGTCCCGGAGATCCATACAAATGTCATCATCCATAATCATATTTAAAAATTCAGCGTTGAAGACACCACGTAATTCCGGTAAAACATACTTTTTTAGACCAGATTTAAAAGAAATCATCGTTTGCTGGGCATCGAGTTGCTTAACGACGATATGAGTATTGCGGGAAGAAGCCTTATCTGCTTTAACGTTACGGTCAAGTTGGATAACACTTTGGATCTTCTCCAGTACGACCTCTTCTGCAATCGGTAAAGTGACATAATCTGAAGCACCGAACTTTTGACTCTGCTGCATCAAACTGGTCTCTTGTTTGCCTAAGATAGCAATCACTGGAATATTTTTGGAGATAGGGTCT
This sequence comes from Spirochaetota bacterium, assembly GCA_039028475.1. Taxonomy (GTDB): domain Bacteria; phylum Spirochaetota; class Leptospiria; order Leptospirales; family Leptospiraceae; genus JBCCIA01. Next base: position 5,766 of record JBCCIA010000209.1, read on the forward strand.
TTTTTTAGATCTATGATTGTTTTCAAGGATTCTTTATTCGTTTCTTGCAAACCCAAAAAAATGACATCAGGAGAACCCGATTTTGTATAGGTAATGCCTTTGCTATAGCTAGTGGTAGTAATCAAGCGGTAACGATGGCCATGCAAATGCTGCTCTAGCTCTTTGATGACAGTCGAATTGTGATCTATAACAAGAATAAGCTCCATCTAACACACCTATGCGGTACAGGTTAAATCTGGCTTTTTGTTGGCCTTGTTGGCAAGTAGTATTTTATTTTTGCCAAGAAAGCATTGATTCAGACGATCAGCTCGTCTTCACCGGAACGCGCAACAACGATCTCTCCAGCTTCCTCTAACTTACGGATGATATTTACAATCTTCTGCTGGGCATCCTCCACGTCTTTTAAACGTACTGGTCCCATGAAATCCATATCTTCCCGCAGTAGTTGTCCGGCACGCTTAGACATGTTCTTAAAGATCTTCTCTTGCACTTCGCTGTCTACAGACTTCAAGGCTTTTGCCAATTCTTGGTTGTCCACCTCACGCATCACCTTTTGGATAGCACGGTCATCGAGTAAAACAATGTCCTCGAATACGAACATACGCTTTTTGATCTCTTCCGCTAACTCTGGATCTTCTTCTTCTAGTGCTTCAATGATCGTTTTTTCTGTTCCACGGTCTACATTGTTGAGAATTTCTACTACGGAATCGATACCACCAGCAGTGGTGTAGTCTTCTGATGCCAAGGTAGATAGTTTCCGTTCAAGAACCCGTTCCACTTCCCGCAGTACATCAGGGCTTACCCTGTCCATTGTTGCGACCCGTTTGGCAACATCGGCTTGGATTGTATGAGGCAAGGAGGATAGAATCGTAGCGGCTTTGTTGGGGTCTAAATAGGACAAGATCAAGGCAATTGTCTGGGGGTGCTCCCCTTGGATAAAGTTCAATAACTGAGCTGGGTCAGTTCTTCGTACAAAGTCGAAGGGACGAACCTGTAAAGAGGAAGTCAAACGGTTGATAATATCAATGGCTTTCTGATTACCAAGGGCTTTCTCAAGTAAGGAACGAGCAAAGTCAATCCCTCCGTTGGTAATAAACCCTTGAGCCATCATCAGCTCATTAAATTCAACCAGGACTTTCTCTTTATCTTCCGGTGTGATTTTATCCAATCGAGCGATCTCAAAGGTGATCTGTTCGATTTCATCTTCACGGAGGTGTTTGAATACTTCCGTAGAAACTTCTGAACCTACAGCAATCAAGAATACTGCTGCTTTTTGTCTACCGGTAAGAGTGGCCTTTTTGTTGAGCATAGAATAGTCCGCTAGGTATTATATCGGCTTCCTAGGATAAAAAATTCTGCGAAAAAATGCAAATGGAAAACAAAAGATGTACGAAGTTTTTAGAGAAAAATCAACTCTGCTCTAAAGTAGCCGTCATAGAGCCTTTTGACTCTGGCATGCGGGGGTCAGGACCATAGTTGATGATGCGATCGTGGATATGTTCCGCATGTTCAAACTCGCCACTAAAAACCATAGTTTTTTTCTCGCTATCTACTTCTACCGCGTGTTGGAAAGCCTTCTCAGGTGGAATTGCACAAACTTCTACCAGCATTTCAATAACATAATCATAGGTATGGAAATCATCATCCCAAAGAACAACATTCCAAGGACCACCAGGCTTCTTAGGCTGTATCTGTTCTTCAACTTCCAATTCAGGGGTGGCAGGAGCAGGCATGGTATAGCTAGGTTTTTTGTATATATATTATTTAGCAAGCAAGATTTTACGATAGGGTGTTAGTAGAAATAGATTTTTGTGTACATAAGCTCTACCTAAAATGTATAGTTGTTGGTAAAGAAAGGGAAAAGGAAATTTGATCTTTATCCACTAATTTGTATTTATCAAAGGCTTTAAGTTTTTTCCCGTTCACATAAGTTCCATGGATGGAATTGTAATCCTCTAAATACCAAATACCACCAATCAAAAAAAAACGAGCGTGTACCCTAGAGATATTCTTATTATCTAATACAAAGGAAAACTCATTTCCCATGCCATCACGACCAAAAACACCTTCGCCAAGTGGAATCACAGTCCCGTCTTGGGTTGTTGCATGTATACTTTTATGACTCATGGAGAAAAATTACTTAGCCTAACAAACAAGTCAAGCATCTCTATACAATAAATTCATAGTTTCAAAGGGAATCAAACGACCATCAGTGGTTGCGATGTGAACACAAGATTTTTTCACAGATCGTACATCAAAATCGTATGCGTCCATGAAGTTCATAATAATAACTCGGAACAAATTATCATACTTTAGCTTGGGAGCCTCAAGGGATGGCAAACAGCATAAAAGACTTTGCAACCTATTCTCCTGAGATTCTGGTGATGTTCCCGTACTAAATATTTGCAACAAATCTTCTCTGATTCTCTCGTTTTTTTCAAAACTGATACTATTCTCACTATTCAGTAGGAGCTTTCCAGGATCTATATAGCGAGTGAGAGGCAGCACTTCACCATCTAATTTCAAGGCATAACCCATTGCAAGCGCATCAGGATTGCAGGGAACCGGAATAATATCTTTCTCGGTAAAAAGACCTGATTGGGAGACAATCGCATTTCTTACTTCCGACAGGGTAATCTTTGAATGTTCGTAAGAGAAGTTATCATTTCTACCTGCCACCTGTGTCGGCTGGAAGGTGACTCCTCGTACACATTTTTGCCTTATCGCATACTCCAGTATCTGCCCAATTTCCTCTGCATTGCTGTCCTTTTCCAAGGTAACAACCAAGGTTGTTGAAAGATTCAACTCGTTCAAAGTAGCAATAGCTCGTTCCCGAACTTTCGTGAGGTCTTTTCCGCGCATTTTTATAAGTGTTGCTGGATCGAAGGAGTCAAACTGTAAATAGACTTCAAAACCTGGCGAAAACGCAGCAAGTTTCTCCGCAAACGCTCTATCATTGGCAATTTTGATCCCATTGGTATTTAGCATGGTATGCTTCACCGGGCTTTCTTTGAGCATAGAAAGGATTGTAAAAAACTCAGGGTGTAAAGTTGGTTCACCACCACTGATTTGGAGGACGTCAGGTTCTTTCTCTGCTGCAACGATCATATCCAGCATAGACTCAATTTCTTGTAAAGTTCTATGCTTGCCTTTGCCTACAGCAGAATTTGCGTAACAAGTGGGACAGGTAAGGTTGCACGTTTCGGTAATTTCCAATATTGTGAGGCAGGAGTGCTGTTCGTGATCCGTACACAAACCACAGTCGTAGGGACAACCTTTCTCTACTTGTTTGGCAAACTTATATGGCATTTCGCTTTGTTTTACAAAATTTCGAGAAAACTTGTAGTATTCGATATCTGTACTGAGAAGAATTTTCCAACTCCCATGCTCCTGGCATTTCTTTGTCATGTATACCTTGCCATCTTGGAAAATAATCTTTGCATCGATCTTTTTGAGACAAACAGGACAGAGGCTCATAGTATAGTCAAAATAAGTATAAGGTCTTTCAGGCATAAAGTTTCTTCCTATGGGTAAAAAATAGAATGAGATAATAGCATATACCAACTAGGCATGTGATTTGGATGAATGATAGTCCATACACAAATACGGGAACAGGTTTTAAAAACTCTACAAAAAAGCGGAACAACAAATAGCTAGCGAGAAACAGCTGGAAGAGGAAACCATTCTTTAAGTTGTATTTTTCTATATAAGAAAGAAATAAAAACAGAACAACGAGAAAAACGATCTCATAGAGTTGAACCGGGTGTCGCACAACTCCATCACCCAAATCGACGCCGAGAAAAAATTCAGTTTTCTTACCGTGTGTACCGTCATAAACGCCAGACAAAAAACAACCGATACGCCCCAGAATCATACCAGATAGAAGTGGTTTTACCATACGATCGCCGGTTGATTTCTTAATTTGCAGAATTTTTTTAGCAATTTCCACAAATACCAATCCACCGAGTAAGCCACCTACTATGGTTTTTTGGCCAGTATAGAATGAGAGTGGAGTTGTAGCATTGATGAGGTGCACATGTTCTACAACAGCAATCATACGTGAAAACAGCAAAGCTCCAGAGGTAACTGCGAGAAGAATCCACAGTCCGTGTGCATCCACTTCAGGTTCAGGAAAACGTTTTCGCTGCCTTAGGTAGTATTGGAAACCAAACATATACCCAAGTGTTTCAAAAATAGGATGGATGATTTGCGCAAATTGCTCTGTTATAACCAAACGGAATTCCTAATAAAACTTCCTTACATAAAAATAAATATGTAAAGAATTTTTCTTGATCGTATAAAAATAAAA
>JBCCIA010000210.1:0-10011 GCA_039028475.1 Spirochaetota bacterium
CGGCAATCTAAGATTGGATCACAGTGGCTCCAAAGAGCCAAGAAAGTCTTCTTCAAAGTGCTCAACGCCTTACGGCAATCTAAGATTGGATCACAGATAAGGGCTGCATTTTTTTTAACTTCAACAATATGTGCTCAACGCCTTACGGCAATCTAAGATTGGATCACATCTTAGCACACACTTCTTTCCTGTATTCGCTTTGTGCTCAACGCCTTACGGCAATCTAAGATTGGATCACAGCACTTTGCAAACCGCCTTCAAATGGCCATCTACTAGCTGTATACGAGCACTTTTTCCATAGTGATCAAGTACCTCTACTTGTTTCACCAAAAACATGTGATACAAAGCAAGCATTTTCACCAAACCACCCTTTGCAAGCAAAATACAAGCACGACAGCCGATCAAGTACCTCACAACGCTCAGATTTGCTCCTAACAGGCATTTCCACACCGTACAAGCCATTCTAAGCCAATTCACAGCAATTTTCCTTCCTAACATCCAGAGGTACTTGATCAAAATATCTTATATGGAGCCGTATCAGAATCCCAATCCAATTTTGGGTTAAAACTCTTCACACGCTGCGAACATTTTTCACAAAATTGCAAGTACATCACACTATCCTCCGCTTCGGTGAGCTTGGTCACTTCAAACTTAATCTTTTGCAAATCCCTCTCACTCACTTTCACCTTAAACAAACTCAACTGCAAACGATCACCATAACCCTCCAAAAATTTAGCCACTCGTCTGAGACGCTTGGCATCGCGTACATCATAAGAAATGATCCAATGGCACTTATTCATCGTAACCTCGCTTTGGCAAACAAACCTTTCTTGTCCGTCCACTCTTTTTCTAACAAACGCACCTCTAACTCAATCATCCGATAGTAGGACAAAGAATAATCCGTCACCGGATGCTTCCACTTATCCTCCAAACGCTCCTCGTACAAACGAATCGCTTTTTTACGCCCACTATCCGAAAGCCAAACTTTTTCTCGACTTACTAAAAAGTCATCTTTCGTATGCCAAGACAAACGATTCACACTGCCCACTAAAGGTATATCACATAAGACAACACGAAATAACTCCATTACATCCAATACCAAAGGGTCGGCGTTGGTTCTTGGCGTATGGTAAAAGGAAATAGCCGGTTCCAAGCCAACAGCAACAATCGCTTGCAATACAGAACGGTAGAGCAAAGCATACAAAAAGCTCTGGATTGCATTGTAACGATCCTTGGGAGGACGCTTGCTACGGCCTTTCGGAATCATCTCCGGCGGCACAGTCTCTTTCAAAAGAAACGGAGTGTTGCCATGATACTTGCGAGCGATCAAACCTTCGTAACCGCGAATTTCATCCACCGACTGGCAATTGGCCAAAGCAGCCAAATAGCTTCGAACCTTCGCAATCGCATCTACCTGTTCAGAACGACGATTCTCCCGACTTGTTCGCAACATATACTTTAGCTGCGATTCACACTTAGACATGGCTAAACGTTTGGTCAAATACAAGCAAAACGCATCATCTTGTAATGCGGAATATTGGCGAAGTTTTCTCTGCACGGAATTTGCACTCTTATTGACACTAGCGATGTAGTTACCACCTCCCGAAAAATAATGAATCGGAATGTTCTGGTAGGAAAGATAGTGCAACAACTGCGTCGAGATTTGCACGGTTCCATGTAATGAAAGTGACTCGACATCATTGACAGCTACTTTTGATTTTTGCCATTCGCCACTGGCATTTTTCTTATCTATGATCAGAGTATCGCCATACTTTTTAATCTGTGTAGCATAGCCACTGACATGAATGGTCTGCTTCTCTCTCGCAGGTGGAAACAGACGAATCGGAGTATAATTCCTTTCGCTGACAACTCGGTTTTCTTCTGGCAAACAGACACTTGCCAGAGAACATTTGATGCACAGGTTTGGGTTTTCTGCTACGGGAGGACGTTCCTGCTGTAGATGCAATTCTTTAGCACGTTCTAACTTCTGCAATACAGCTTGTCGCAACTCTTCGGTAATCGGAATTTTTACCAGCTTATTGTCACGATGGTATTTGACGCGTGCTTCTTCAATAGTACGTCCAGATTGTTCTTCTAAAAGTATGGCATAGGCTATGACCTGTATCTTATCCGCTTCCCACGCAGTCGCATCTTTGCCATCCGACTTAGAACGCCCTGTTTTATGCTCATAGGGAATCCAATTGCCGTCACGCTTTTGCAGACGATCCGCTTTGCCTGTCAATCCTAAAACCGTACTGGTATGCTCAAAAGTCTCTACACGCTGGATATCGGCATTGTCTACTTGGATCTCTTCGTGTAAGGTTCTACCCGCATAGACACGCTCATCAGCAATCAAAATGCCCTCGACCTCCTCCAAATAAAACAAACGCTCACAATAGCTAATCGAATGCAAACCCATGACTCTCACGGTAATGTTTTCTTCTGTAACGGTAGACATTAGGTTGTAACCTCCTTGGGTGTCCAAACCCAAGCATTACTTGGAGGAAACTGCGATTTCTCCAAGTCTCTCGCAAATAAAGGGGCTGTTGTATTACTATTATTGCTGCGATCAATTCCTACAGTTAAGCGACAAGTCTCTGATTCGGGGACTTCATCCTCTTGCACCACAGAATACCAAAATGCTTCAACCGGTGGTTCTTCGTATACTTCAATAGAGTCAAACAAAAAGTTGTTGTCTCCAGCAAATGGTAAGCCGTAACGTTTTTCGTTAAATTTACCAGCCAAGCCGTCTTGGATACGAGACTGCAAGCCAGGCAAATCACTACGAACCGCAATTACAATATCCAGGTTCAATAGGAATTCACGTCGTGTTGGTAGGATGTGATACTTAGCACCTTTAGTAGCTGGAGCTAAATGCTTGCTGGAATCACCAACAGGATAGGTATGTAACTGTTGGTAGGATGATCCAGGCAAAGCAGGTAGCACATCTCCAATAGCCAAGCTAAAAATGGGAATTGAATCTTCACTTTCATAGGTAAAATTGCGAGAAGATGGTTTGATCTGTGTTGTTGCAGCTTCTAATTGACAACGCATTTCAATCGTAGCAAGGTTCAATAGCAAACCATAAGCAACAGAAGGTGGAAGCGTAGGCATAGTAGAACGGTAATTACCCGCTTGGAAATAACGAAACGCAGCAAAAGGAGCCTTGGCGTGAATATAAAATTCTTCCATTGCATCAACCTAGAAAATCTGCTTTAACCTTATCCATTAGCTTTTCTGGATTCTCAAACAGGTTTTCTGAGTTTAACTTTTCTTTTACATCGGAACTCATGTTTCGGACAATTTCCCCTCCAAAATAAAACTCATCTTTGGGAAGGTCATTCCCATTAAGTCTAGACAATTCTGACCAAGAGCCGTCTTCTAAAAAGCCATATGAATTGTAACCACTTACCAAACGAGGTGTTAGACGAATTATAATGCTACGTGGTGCAAACTCAAAATAATTGCGTGCGTGTCCACCAGCAACTTGGTTTAACTCAATAATCGAATCCAACAAAACTTGAATCCACTCTGGGTGTTTGCTACAGTCAACACCAGAAAGAGCAAAGGGATATTGGAACGCAGTATTAGATATTTCCTTATGTAAGAGCACAGAACTAGTTTGGTTTTTCCAAGGACTCTTTCCTCCATTCATAGGGGATTGGTGAAAGGAAGCTTCATATTTATAAGGACTCAAAGCTACTGCATAATTCATACGCAAAACACTATCAAACTTTTTAGGAGTTTTATCGGCGAGCATATAGCCAAAAATAAAATCGTCAGCAAACTTGCTTTCATTGGGAACTTGTTTAAATTCAACGGCTAATTGTCCCTCATTATGTAAGCGAGTACGGTTGATTACTTTATTTTCTAATTTCTTAGCAATGGTTTCACGAATTGCATTGCGAATAGACTCTGAACTAAAAATAGCATAGTCCTTATGATCGATATTGATCTTCTGTAGAACGGTACGGTTTTCTTCACTCTCACCGCGATAATTGGCACTGGGAGCAGGGTAAGTGAGTATGGTACAAAAAAGGTTTTTCTTTATCTCTGTCATTGGGTTCTCCTAAAATTAACTATTGGCTGATAAGGCAAGCATACAAAGGGCACGAACTTTTTCCCATCCTGGTTCGGCTTTTGAACTATCGTCATAGAGAGAATTTACTAAAGTTAAATAGCCATCCTCCCCTAACCTCTGTGAAAAGGCACAAATGCTAGCGGTAAAGTAATTGATAAAATCTTGCTTGTCCTTGCGACCGCGAATAGCAAGAAAAGCTTCTTTAGCAACTTTTTCTTTTTTGTCGTTATAATCTTTTTCTTTCTCTGTACCTTTAATCGAGTTATCCCATTTTAATTGGAATTTAGCTTCCAACCTTCCATAAAGATAACTTTTGATAACCTGGTAGACAAGAACTTCTAGGCTTTTGCTTTCTGGCATCATTTCTCCTTCTTGTTTTTTGATTGCAAAAAATGTAATGGTATCGTTTTTAAAATTACCTTGTCCATACTTAAAAAAATACTTATGTGGGAAGGTACTACATAGTTGAAAAAACTCATGTAAGTCATCTTTAGAATGTAAATGATTGTGGATGATTTGTTTTTTGAATAAGTAGTTTGCATAGGTTTGGTTTAGCTTAAGAATTTCTTCTTCCTCATCAAAGTTGGGACGGATACGTAAGGTGGAACGGATACGAATATTGTTTCCGTCTTTCTCACAATGCAAAATATCCTGTGCATGGATAAGTTCAAAAAAAGATTCTCCAAGTTTTGCTTTTAAGGCTTGGTGCAAACGAAAAGAAGAATCATAGCCCGCAACTTCATTTATATATACGACACTAGCCATAGGCTTGTAGCCATATTTTTGTGGACTCCTTGCCTGCATATATTCAGGAAACAAATCACAAAAGGACTGCAAATGCGAAATGTCAGGAATACAGATAGCAAAACCAGCATCGACTAATTTATAGTCTTTGCGATTCGTATCATATTTCATTGTTTGTGGCACATAAACTTGCCATACTAGCGGGGAAAAATGCAAAAGAAATAAATGTTTGGAAGCGTCTTGGAAAGAAACATTTTCTGCATTTTTTTCTTGTGCTCCCAAGTAAAACGAACTGGGTAACTTTGTGATGTGGTTTTTAGGATTTGTCAACGAATTCCATGAAGTATCGACATCTTTAGTAGCTTTTCCCTGCAAACGATCCTCATAAGGATTACGCGTAGCTGGCACCCCTTTTAGAATGTTCCACATCATATCTCGCCATAGTTTTGCCCAAAGCAGATCGGCATGATTCTCCCCTGCCTCATAACTGCATAATAAAGGGGCATATGGCCTAACATCTTCATAAACATAGAATTGCTTTTGTTCTGTGAATGACTCTATACGTAATGGTTCTATTTCATTTTTATTCTTATCTTTTTTCTTCGATTTTCTTGCTTCTTCTTCATAGATGTATTTTTTGTTGACTTTTTGATTCTTAGGATTTACAACTTTCACTTCCTCTAATAAAGTTTTTGTTGGGTCGAATTTGCTTGTTGCTTTGGAAGCATACACATACATTTCTGTTTTTACTGGCTTGTTGATCGTCTTAAGTGGTTTGATTTCCTTTTTTACTCCTTTTTTACCTTTAGTTCGAATCTTCTCACTTTCAACTCTCATAGGAATCGGCTTATACACCTCCGAAAATAGATCCTTCACATCTTGCTTATTTAAGGTCACCTGCAAATGTCTTTCGCTCACCTCAGTTCTCGCAGATAAAGTTTCATTGATACCCTGCTCTTTCAACCACTGGATCATAAGGTACAAACCAGCAAGACCCGCTTTGTGCTGCGACGAAGGCAGTTGTAACAGGTCATAGCGAAGGGTGATTTCCTGTATTTCTTCTTTTTTTGCTTTCACCGTTTTCTTTTTACTCGCTTTACTCATATCTGAAATCCTTTTGTTGGATGGTAGAACCTCTCGTTAACAACCCAAAGGTATTTTGGTAAAATGGCATGTGATGAATCGGAACGGATATTGATCGAATCGTCTTTGTTGGGAACTGGTAACAAGTATTCATCATACGGTTTATTTCTTTCTAAACAATCTATCACCTGGGCAAAATCCTCTTGTAAGATCGCCTGTGTAGTAAATTCTTCGATGTCTCGGTAGTCATCTGGTATTGCGTAATAGCCATTGGTAAACGAAGAATATTCCTGTATCTTATACTCTTCCGCAAACTGTTCTAAAGTTTCCGCCAATAGCTTTTGGCTAATATCCTTTTCGGGAATTACCTGTAAAAACTTCTCTCCCTGCTCTATTTCCAAGCTGGTATACGGAGCATCCGATACGGGTTTGTAGACATACAATTCCGCTCGAAATTCTTCACCTTTACTCAAATGCCGATTTGCACGACCAAAACGCTGTACCAAAGAAGAAACCGGAGCAAATTCGCTGATAAGAACATCCGCATCCAGATCCAAACTCATTTCACAAACTTGCGTTGTTACCGCGATAGAAGTCTTTGCTGCACCCTGGAAAGCAGCTATTGTTTTTCGGTGTACATTCTTACGGTCTCCCAACTTAAAACGACTATGGTAGCAATGAACCTCTTGCTCTAAATTATCGTATAACTTTTGGTAAAGTTCTTGGCAACGAGCGACCGTATTCACCACCCATAGCACACGTTTTCCGCTTTGGAATGCCTGCACCGCCACTGCAAAAGCTGCGTCCTCCCCGTTTAGAATGGTCTTATCATAACGTGGGTGCTGCTCTGAATCTTGTAATTCTTGCAACTGCTGCCGTTCTGAACTTTGTGGGTATTCGATCAGACCTTTTTCTAACAGGCTCTGCTTACGTTTGGTAGTTAAGGTAGCCGTCATACACAGTACAGGTAGTTCAAAATGCTGTAAAAAATCGAGTAGAGATTGAAACATCTTTTTATCATAGCTATGCACTTCATCCAAGATTAGAGCACATTCACTTAACACGGGTAGCAAACACATACCACGGTAGTTATTTTCTAAAAAACTTAAAAACTGTTCGGCAGTCGCACTAAAGAAACGCTTTGACCAATAGCCTAGGGCATAGAGCCTTTCCTGTGCTTCGGAAAGAGAAAAATCTGCTTTGTTCTTTGGCTCACCAGGATTGGAGAACATAGATTCTAACTCATACTTTGCCGAACCGTGCATGAGAGCTGCGTCAGCTTCAGGAGCCCAGGAAGCATAGTCTTTGAAGCCTTCACTGGCAGTTCCTCTGGTCGGATAGAGAAAGATCACTTTACTGATTGTCCGTTGCTTTGCTATTTCATTCGCCCAATTCCACGCAGCCAAAGTTTTGCCCATTCCACAGGCAGCCATTAAAAACACACGTGAACCTTTCTCTGCTACGCCCAATTGGAAATCTCGCAAACCAGGGATTTTTTTTGCATGCATGCGTGGTGCAATGATCTTTTGGTAGACCTCATCCTTAGCGATAGCATCACAATGAATCACATCACTCACCCAATCCAGAATATCTTCGCCTTCCCGTACCAAACCGGAAGAAACACTATCTGCGACAATCAGCCCTGCTTTCAAGGCAAGGTGCATTTGTTTGCGTTGTCCTTGTAACTTAAATCTGTTAGCAGTTGCTTCACGCTGGGCGTAACCTCTTAGCTTTTTCCAATGTGGTTCGGAAAAATCTATATATGGATAGCTAAGCTCAGGAACTTTACCTAGCTGTCCTAAAACTAAATGAATACGTGCTAATGTTGTCTGTACTTCTGCGTGCTGTAAGTGTAAGGGCAACCTATGCAAAAGCAAACCCCATTTGTATCTATGTTCCTTATCAGAACTGGCTTTCAAATGATGACAGAGAACCGCAGAGGTAAGCAATGGTAAATCAACATCTGAATTTTTACTAAGCCAATCCCGTATTTCCGGCAAATGGAGGATAAAAGCACTGAGGTGCTCGTGTCGCATCGCCTGTGGCAAGGTATTCGTTTTGAGCACTGCATTTTGGAAGCTGGTATTTGCCTTACCGATATCATGAAACAAACAAGTCAAACGTAGATTGAGTAGATACTTGGCAGTAGATTCTGGTGCTAGCTTAAAAAAAGAAAGCCAATTGTGCAAAAAGCGAGAATCATGACGAAAAATTTCCAAAGCCGCTTTCTCCGTATCAAACAGATGTTCTTGTAAGGTAACGATTCGACCGTCAAACAAACGGCTCTTCGCCAAAAGCTCCTTCACCCACGCACACCGACAAAGGAACCGCAGCCCATTTTTCGTTTGCCGCCGATGCCCTTCTCTTGCAACAGCAGTGATTCCTGTGGTGACAAACCGGTCAATAGCACGGGATAGCCAACGAGTTGTTTGCCTTTGAGATAGATGGTTTTACGCACAAAGCCTTGTTTGTGATCGTCAAATAAGATCGCTCGGTTGTGAATGCCAAGGGCTTGCAATTGCTTATGTAGGGAATCTAAAAAATTACTCGGCGTCAAGTCTCGTTGCATCTTAATAAGTACCAAGCGGCTGTAAAGGTTGCTATGTGGCTTGAGTAGCTGTGTTTTGGGGATACCCAGGCGTATATTTGCTTGAGCTATTTTAAGAGACTTACCTGCCAGTGGGAAAAGAGAACCTACCTTTTCGGCATCAATACGTAAGCGTAACTTACTATTGGCTTGTAGGTGCAAATTACGCGTAGTATCTGTCACTCCAGAGATACCACAGATACTTATATCCTGCCATTGGTGCAGAACCGGCAACACACGCGACAGAGCTGCGTATAGGAAGTATCCATGATCCGCTGGGATCACAGCACCTTGTAAGGGAAATTTTAGTTCAACAACTGGCATAGCTACAACTCTCCTAAAAATTTACACTAGCAGATCTAGTTTATTATAACATGTAAAATCCTGAGAAAAAGGACACAAATTGTCTTTATTGCTTTTTTTTGTGCCAATCCACAGCTTTTTGCAAGCAGCGGTAGTATTCATCCCGCCAATCCAAGGGTTCCAACAATTCAGCGTATTCCATGAAGTCAGAAACCAATGAAAAAACTTCTCTATCACGATTGACCCATAGCTCGACATAGAAACAGCCATCTTTCTCGTAGACTTTTTGGTTGCGGTGGAACACTTCCTTTTGCAAAAAGTTCTTTGACTCCGGTGAAAATTTAATGACAACCTTGCGTGCTTGCAAACCAACATAGAGATTGAGGCTATTTTCATAAAAGGATTGGATAAAGGATGTGTCTAATTCAGGGAATTGTTCGTCTTGCACAATCTCAATCTCACTGATTCCGGTGAAAAAATACTGCTTCATCTGCTGGTTGGTTACATCTTTAGCAATCACCATCAACTTTTGCCTACGTTGTAGCAGAGCATAGACATGCACCTTTTTATAGGTTTTCTCTTTTTCTTCATACCTAACATAGGCAAAACGAACGGGACGGCGTTGTTGTTTAGCGTAGTTGAGAAGTACCAAGTGATAGAGGGAGCCTTTTTCTACCTGCAGTGGGATTGGCTCTAATAGCGAATTCAAAAAGTCATGCTGGGTTACTGACAAATATTGTGAAAACAATGGCAATGACCAGAGGTAATTCTCGGTATATGTTTCGTGTACACGGTAGCCTTTGTTTTGTCTGCCTATGATGACTGGGGGATCTAAGGCAAAGCTCTGGTTGATTTTCTCAATGGCACGTACCACTTTTTTTGCATACATATTTGCATGAATGGCATGAATTCTCTGGTAGGCATCTGCGATTGCTTCAGCAGTAATATAATCGTCAGACTGGATGATAATTGATATGATTTCTATCATCTCTTGTATATTTTTATGCTCTTCTTTCATATATGGCTATGTAACAAGAAGCATAGGAAGCATTATTTTTGGAAAGTTTTTTTTATCTAAAAGAGGGAAAATAGTGATAGAATAAGCAACGAAACAATTCAAGAATATTTCATAGTTACCGCGACGATGCAGGCCAGGTGTACCTCACTTACCAGACGTTCTCCCGAGGGGTGGACGCCATGAACTCGGCGTATC
>JBCCIA010000211.1:0-9999 GCA_039028475.1 Spirochaetota bacterium
TAAAGATAAACTGATTACAAAAGAGCTTTCCGCTTATAGGCAGTTAGAAAAAGAACTCGCCAAACTGTACAAAGATTACCAAAGACTTACCGGAACTCAACCACAAATAGCCTCTGATAGTGAAAGTGAAGAAAATGCAGAGGAAAAAGCAAAAACAGAAGAGGACGAAGAAGAAATTTTACCTGAGAAAGAGGATTCTGATTCTGACTTTGATACAGATAAGGAAAAGGCGGAACAATCTTGAGAATACTAACCGGGGTACAACCCTCTGGGAAATTACACCTAGGCAATTATTTCTCTGTTATTCGTAAGATGATACAGTACCAAGAAAGTTCCGATCTGTACTGTTTCATTGCAAATCTACACTCTCTGACTACATTTAAATCTAAAACAGAATTAGAAGAAAACACTTTTGATGCTATGGTTACCTTTCTCGCATTAGGTATGGATCCACAAAAATCTACCTTCTGGTTACAATCTGATGTAGCAGAGGTACAAGAGTTGACGTGGTACCTTAGTACCTGCATTACAGTTAATCAGCTCTCTCTTGCACATTCCTTTAAAGATAAGACAGCAAAGGGAATTAACCCCAGTGCGGCTCTCTACTACTATCCTGTTCTGATGGCTGCTGATATACTGCTTTTTGGAGCTGAAAAAGTCCCCGTAGGAAAAGATCAAAAGCAACACTTGGAATATGCAAGGAATATGGCTGAGAAATTCAACGCTAACTATGGTGAAGTCTTTCAAATTCCTGAACCAGAAATAGACGAAGGAACTGCTCTCGTACCAGGAACCGATGGGCAGAAGATGTCTAAGTCATACGGAAATACCATCAATATCTTTGATTCTGAGAAAATGATAAAAAAATCGGTTATGTCGATTGTCACAGATTCAGCAGGTATCGATGAGCCAAAAGACCCTGATACCAATGCGATTTTTCAAATCCACTCCTTGTTCTTACAAGACTCGCAGCGAGAAGAATTGCGAAACAAGTATCTTACCCCTGGAATGGGTTACGGTGATGCCAAGAAAGCCTTACTGGCGTGTGTTCTCGACTATTTCGCAGCCTACCGTAAAAAGCGAGACGATTTATTGGCGAATAAAGACTACGTAGAGCAAACCATGCAAAAGGGAAAAAACAAAGCCAGAGCAACTGCACAAGAGATGATTGACAAAGTCCGCAATCTCTTAGGGATTCCTTCTATCACATAACTAGAGTAGCTGCGTCGAAAGTGATTTACATTAGGTATGTTTTGCCATGCTTGTCTTTGAGATTTGGGTCTGCACCGTGCTGCAACAGTAGTTCTATAAACTCTGCATACCCACTAGAAGATTTGCCAATGTTGAGACAAGTCACCCCATCCTCATCCTGTACGTTGGGATTTGCACCTTTTTCTAGTAGATAGGCAAAATACTCAAATTGACCGTACTCCAAGGCAATGAAAAGAGGTGTCCTACCTTTTGCATCGGTGTTTTCTAAGGAAAAGCCTTGTTCTACTAACTTTTCTATATCTGGTAAATTGCCAGATTCCATGCATAGATTGTGCAATTGTAATTTTTTCAATTCTGGATCAGCTTCATTACCAAACAGTTTAAAAATAGACTTCATAGTATAGGTGAATCTATTCTATGATTTTGTAAGAGTCAATCTTTTCTCACAAACCTAGTGATATTTTTATTTACAGCTTATTTATGAATTGTTATATTTTTCTAGGATGGACGTTGTTTTAGCTTTAGGTTGGTTTGTTTTGCGTTGTACTCATTTGGTGCTAGGCTTTATTTTATTTGGTGTCATATACTATTTGGGAATGTTCACCAACCGAGTGATCCGTGGTATGGATAAAAAAATGCGTAAGGAAATTGTCCCGAAAATCTTACCAGGATACTTTCATTGGTTGAAGTGGGAAGCAGTTTGGACAGTACTCAGTGGCTTTGCCTTGCTTTTTTGGAAATTTGCTGTGCTGCGACAGCCTTTCATACTTCTTTCGAGGTATACGTTTTGTTTGTCTATTGGTGTATGCATAACACTTTTTATTACAGTTTCTATTTGGTTTGTTATTCTGCCTTTGCAAGATAGAATCCTTGAATTGACCGAAGAGGGCAGGTGGACGGAAGAGCTTGACGAAATTGTGTGGCGTTCGCGTAAGTTTTCCCACCTCAGTTCTACCTTGGGAATCCTAGTTGTTATAATGATGGTTGCAGCGAATTACTTGCCCATTTGAAAGACTTGGGGAATGGTCAAATACCTAGGTTTAAAAAACGGAAGGTTCTATCAGTTCATAGATGGATACAGCGTTGTCTTTGCCTTTTACGCGTACATTGTCTAAGAATCGTATGATGTATTTAGATTTATCAGGAATTCTATTGTAAACAGATTCCGTAATAATAAAGGATACGCCGTAATGTCTGGTAAGACTTTCGATCCGTGCTGCAAGGTTGACATTGTCCGAAAAGGCATCACCCTGCATTCTATTCTCCTCTCCTACCAAACCCATCATCATATGTCCATAATTCAACCCGATGCCTATTTGTATGGCTTTTCCCCTATCTTTGTTAAATCTTTCGACCTGTTGCAACTTCTCTATTCCGGCTTGTATTGCATCTTCTACACTTCCCGAAAACAATGCCATCATACCATCTCCCAAATACTTTACTATGATTCCGTGGTTGTCACGGATGATGGGACTAACACTTTTGAGATAATTGTTGACAAAATCAAAATTTTCTCTGGGTGTCATGGTTTCTGACAGATTGGTAAAGGAGCGAATATCAGAGAACATGACTGACATCTCTTTACTGATGTGATCGCCTAAGTTGACATCTACAATATTCTTCTTTTTTAGGAACCCTAGGTAGTCATCGGGAAAAAAGCGACTCGTAGCTTTGTTGATAGCTCTCAAATTGTTATTGAGAGCTAGTATATCTAGGTGCGTATTGATGCGAGAAATCAATTCTGACTTAGTGAATGGTTTTGTTATATAGTCATTGGCTCCGTAGTTGAATCCCTCTACAAGATCTTCTGTTTCACTTTTAGCCGTGAGGAGAATGATTGGCAATTCATTCGGTTTGTACTTTTCACGTAGCTTTTCACATACTTCATAGCCAGACATTCTAGGCATCATGATATCCAGTAAAATTAGGTCTGGTTTTTTTATTTGTACGGCTTCAATCGCTTGGAAACCATTGAATGCAACTTTAAACTCTATATTCTCTAAACTAAATAGTCTTTGTTTGACTACTTCAATATTGATTGGTTCATCATCTACGATCAGAATAAACCTTTTTTGTGTGGAAGAATGCCGTTTGTTGTTCTTGATACTTGTGCCACTGTGGATCAATTGACTCCTTTCTTCGCTGTACTGGTTTGTACTGGTTTGGTACAGGCTACGCAGTGTAGCCTCTTCAGGGATCCAGGTGCTATCTTTATCGGAAGCAGGAATCGTAAAAGTAAAGGTAGACCCTTTCTCAAGTTTGGATTCGACAAATATTGTTCCATGGTGTAGCTCTACCAATCGTTTGGTAATACTCAGACCAATCCCCATTCCACCGTATTCGCGTGACACACTGCCATCGGCTTGTTGGAAGGCTTCAAAGATAATTCCCTGTTTGTCCTCTGCAATGCCGATACCAGTATCTGATACTGTGATATATACCCATTGTCCTTTTTGTTCTGCTGATATGGTAATTTCTCCTTCATGGGTAAATTTGATAGCGTTTCCCACTAGGTTGATTAGGATCTGTTGCAAACGGTTTTCATCAGCTATTCCTAGTATAAAATTTCTTCTTACACGGTTGAAAATTTTTACGGGACGAATGCCTATCAGAGGTTTCATGAGAGTAATGACAATTTGGCCCATACTGCGGATGTCGACTGGTTTGTGCTCTAAGACCATATCTTGGTTGGATATTTTAGAGAAATCCAGTATGTCATTGACAAGGTTGAAAAGTCGTTTCCCGCTAATGACAATATTCATGAGATTTTTCTCTGTCATTTTGGTAAGTTTTCCCGAAACTCCATCGATAAGAGCTTCTGCAATGCCTATAATGCCGTGTAGCGGAGTTTTGAGTTCGTGAGAAGTGTTGGCGAGAAATTCATCCTTCAGTTTGTCTGCTTTTACTAACTTCTTATTGCTGTTCTCTAACTTAGAAGAGAGCACCTCTATGTGGTGGAAGAGGTAAGAGAAGCGCATTGATAGGAAGATCGATTGCGAAAAGATAAAAGTTGTTAAACCGATAAGGAGAAAGTTACCTGTATATATTATATTTTGTGAGTAAAGTATATCATTGATGACGGTAGCGTATAGGATGGAAAATCCAAAGAGAAAAACAGAACTGCCCTCTTGGCCTTGGCGAATAGCTGAGATGATACATACCAAGAGGTAGAAGTAGTTGAGAACGTTAAAAATTTCATACGCATGGATGGTATAGGAATAGATGTAAGCTGGAAGGAAAATAACGATTGCTAAAAAAAAGAAACCTATGTACAAAATGAGTTTAACCAAACCACGTCTAACGTTTTGTGGGTAAAGGCTTGTGATAAATAATGTTAACAAGGGAGAGCTTACATAATAGCTGAGATATTCAATTTTGTTGACAAAAACCCAAGAGCCAGGGATTAGTTGGTAAAGAAAGTCACTTTCTACCGTGATGCATAGAAGGGCAATGGAGAAGCTGTACAAACCAAACCATAGGGGAGATTGATCCTTTCGACGAAATAGAAAGAGACTGATATGGTAAATCCCCATGATGAGAATGCTACCAAATAAAAACCAATCTATTCGTAGCTTGCTTTGGTAGTTTGTAACCAATGCATTGCTTTTGCCAAGAACTAGTGATGACCATATTCCTCCTCGGCGGTGGTGGAAATTGGCTACCCGTAGAACAAGATCCAATTCTTTTCGATTTCCTTGTAAGAATATGGTTTTAGGGTGAAAGGCAGGTATGGTATTTGCCTTGTTCATCGCTGGTTTTCCGACCTGTACCTTCCGGCGGCCATTGATTTCCAATTCATAGGAAGTTCCAATCGTACCTATTTTGAGGGCAAGGCTTTCTGCATTTTTACCTAATAGAACCTTTAGTTTATAGGTAGCAAAGCCATTGCCACCAACTTCTTTTCCTTTATGACGGAACGAGTTCCAATTTCCAGGCACTTGGATCCATTGTGGCGGAATCTGAATTTCCGGCGTTTTTTTGCTATGAAACGCACGCCAGAAGAATTTCCATTCTCCATCCAATGTTATGGCATCATTGCGATTAAAATTCCAGTTTCTTAGGTCGATGATTCCTTTTTTGGCTTTTGGTGTTTTTTTTACTTCTGGTGCTTCACAGTTTATAACAAGTAGGCTCCATCCAACGACCAATAAACTCTTCCAAATCCAAGGCATATTACAAGTATATTAGCTATGCCAATTTTCACTATATTTTTTTCAGCCTATTTTGGGTTTTAGGGTAAAGAAAAAGACTGGTATACAATTATTGCCAATTTAGAAGAATTTTCCCTATCAAGTCCTGGTAAAAACATAAACAGCACCTGCTTCTGAATTTGAATTATCGGTGCTTGCGGTATTTCCATTGGTAATGGTGGTTTGGTTGGAGGACTCTTTAAAAGCTCCCACAGCTATGGTTGTGCCATAAACCGCGACTCCATAACCCAGACGATCATTCGCCTCCATATTGACAGTTTTGATATAAGACTCCTGAGCCCATGTGGAACCGCTGCGTTTGAAAACATAGGCAGCCCCGGCATTGCTCGCTGAATTATCCGCACTTGCCGTAGTTCCATTGGTTATTCCTATTTGGTTGCTGTCCTCCTGGTTAGCTCCTACGATTGCTATATCACCAGAAATGGAAGTATGTAAACCAAAATAATCATTGTTACTAGGATTGGGAGCTTTCAGGTAGGCTTCCTGTGCCCAGGTTGTACCACTACGTTTGAATACATACGCAGCCCCGGCATTGCTGGTAGAATCGTCAGCACCTGCGCTAGTTCCGTTGGTTATAGTGGTTTGGCTGCTGTCTTCCTGGTAAGCACCGGCTACAATCGTATCACCATCAATAGCCATGCCAATGCCAAGATTATCACCAGAGCCAGCGTTAGGGGCTTTTAAATAGGCTTGTTGCGACCAGGTAGTTCCGCTGCGGGTGTATACAAAGACTGCACCGCAATCAACCGTTGTATTATCAGAACTTGATGAGGTTCCGTTGGTAATGGTGGTTTGGTTGCTATCTTCTTGGATACTTCCAACCGCAAGGGTATCACCTGATAGGGCAATATTGTAACCAAAAAAGTCTGATGCTTCCGCATTACTGGCTTTGATATAAGCCTCTTGTGTCCACGTTGTACCACTACGAGTATAGATGTAAACGGCTCCTGAATCGCTAGCAGAGTTATCGGTACTAGCTCCAGTTCCATTGGTAATGGTGGTTTGGTTACTTGCTTCCTTGAAAGCACTGACTGCAAGTGTATCTCCTGTTAGTGCTACGCGCCAACCAAAATTATCAGAACTTTCCGCATTCGCGGCTTTGATATAAGCTTGTTGTGACCAGGTTGTCCCACTGCGAGTATATACATACACGGCTCCTGCATCAGAAGCTGAATCATCAGTACTAGCTCCTGTTCCATTGGTGATCGTAGTTTGGTTGCTATCTTCCTGATAAGCACCAACTGCCAAGGTATCAGTGTCTAGGGCAATGGTTTCACCAAATTTATCACTTGCAGTACCCGCATTGGCAGCTTTGATATAGGCTTGTTGTGACCAGGTTGTTCCACTACGAACAAATACATAAACGGCACCTGCCTCTGAAACGGAATTGTCAGAACTGGCTGTATTTCCATTGGTGATAGTGGTTTGGTTGCTAGCTTCTAAAACACTACCTACTGCAAGAGTATCGTTGTACAAAGCGACACTCCAACCAAACCTGTCGCTTGCATCATTATTGGGTGCTTTGATATAAGCTTGCTGCTGCCAATCGGTTCCGGTTATGGTTAGAGATATACTGCTTGTATTGCTGCCTCCACCGTTGCTGGCAGTTACGGTATGGCTACTGGAATGGGAGGTCGTGGCGGTTCCACTGATTGCACAGGAAGAGTCGATGCTAAGCCCCGTAGGCAAAGAAGGGCTGATACTACAAGCGGTGATATCCCCCGAAGTAGTGGGAGTAATGCTTACCGCGTCTCCAATCGTGTAGATATAGCTTCCTGAGTATGATATAGAAATTGTAGTATAAATTGCTAAAGTAAAACTTGTTGTTGCAGTAGATGAGCCATCACTGGCAGAAACAGTGTAGGTAGTAGCGGACTGGGAGCTATTTGCAGTGCCACTAATTACGCAGGAAGAGTCATTTATGCTAAGACCCGATGGCAAGGAAGGGCTGGTGCTGCAAGAAGTAATGGTTCCCGAAGTAGTAGGAGTGATGCTAACAGAATCACCAACCGTATAGGAGTAGCTGGAAGCAAAGTTCAAACTAGGTTCAGAAGAGTTAGATCCTGAAATGGCGATATAAATTGTTTCGTTCACTCCTGCACTGGAATTGCGAGCACTGATAGTATATTCGCTGCGGCTCTGGCTAACAGTAGGCGTACCGCTAATTGCACCAGTCTCACTATCGATAGTAAGACCATCTGGCAAATCTGGTGCAACGTTAAAAGAGGTAACGTTTCTAGATTCTGGAGTAGTGCTAGAACTTTCTCCTTGTACAAACTCTACTTCCGTATTAGGATAAGAAAAAGAAATGCTATTTGGCAATTCTATAGCAAACAAAAAGCGTACAACAGCTACTTCGAGAAGGCTTTCCCCTTCTATTTTTATACTTTGGCAGGATGTGGTACAAAGCAAAATAAGCAAAACTATTGTCCGAGCAGCTAAGATCATATAATACATAAATTGTAAAAATCCATAGATTTGGCAAGAACAATTCTAGAGACTCCGCAAAGCTCGTTTTAGCGAATGCAACGAAGATGGTCACCGCTGGTCTTAGAATCATTTTTGACACCGCCATAGCCGAAGTGGATGCCCCATGCGTCTGTCGAACTAATGCTCGTCGCAGACCAGTAGTCGGCCGATTCAGTGCTGGGAAATAAAGTACTGATAACTGGGCTAGTTGTTGAGCCACCAAGGCTTAAAGTGGAAGTCCCACAATGTGTATTGTTCTCAGGGATATTGGTGGGAGTGTCACATACTACAAGTAGCCTGAGTTCATCTCTTGTGGGAACCCGCCAGTCTGAATTGCTGGCAAGGGTAAGGGCGTCACAGGTATCGTAGGCAGAACTTGTACCGCCATTTGAGAAAGATCCAAATGTTCCTGTATCTGTTCCACCATTGCAGTCGTTATCGTCCTGATCGCAAAAATTGACATCTGCTACCACTCCGGTGCAGCCATTTGTGGAAGAATCCCAGGTTTGGCCATGGCTACACTTCATATAGTACAAAGTAGTCGCGGAATAGCTCTCCAGTCCCCAGGTTCCGGCTGTTACATCTAGTTTTATGGTTCCATTGCAGCTATCCGTAAACGTTACCCACGGGTAGGTTTGTGTCCCACAATTACAGGAAATGCTAACATTTGTAACATTGGCAGTTGCAGTTCCACTTGCATTTGTTACAGAGCAGGTTCCCGTAGGGCTAGTCGGTTGTGTCAGAACAGTAATAGAATAGGTTGTACCACTTGTAATAGGAGTGGTAAAAGTGAAGGAGCCATCCGCAGTAAGAGTAAGATCATCCCCTGCATTATTCTGTAGAACAACTGAGCTTCCCAGGCCGGAAATGCTGCCACCAATTGTATAAGTTGTTGCATTCACTGTAATAGTAAAACTTGCTGTTGCAGTAGACGACCCATCACTGGCAGAAACAGTGTAGGTAGTAGCAGACTGGGAGCTATTCGCAGTGCCACTGATTGCACAAGAAGAGTTGTCAATGCTAAGACCCGAAGGTAAGGAAGGGCTGCTAGTACAAGAAGTAATTGTTCCAGAAGTGGTGGGAGTAATGCTAACAGAATCGCCGGTAGTATAGGAGTAACTGGAAGCAAAGCTCAAACTGAGGGTGGAAGAGCTAGACCCCGAAATGGTGATATAAATCGTTTGGTTCACGCTTGTATTGGAATTGCGACCCGTGATGGTATATTCGGTGCGACTCTGGCTTGCAGTAGGTGTACCGCTAATCGCACCAGTCGCACTATCGATAGTAAGACCATCCGGCAAATCCGGTGAAATGCTAAAAGAAGTAATATCGTTGTAATCAGGAGAAGAAGTAGAATTTTCGCCTTGTACAAACTCTAGTTCCGTACTAGGATAAGAAAAAGAAATGCTATTTGGCAACTCTATAGCGAATAGAAATCGTACAACAGCTGCTTCTAGAAGGCTTTCCCCTTCTATTTTTATACTTTGGCAGGATGCGGTACAAAGCAAAATAAGCAAAGCTATTGTCCGAGCAGCTAAGGTCATATAATACAAAAATTGTAAAACTTCATAGATTTAGCAAGAACAATTTTCTTGGTTCAGGTAGTTACAGCATGTCCTAAAAACCTATCTATTCTCATGTAAAAGGGAAGCTGCAAGAGCTTGTAGTTTTGTTTTCAGGCTCTTATAAAAACCAAAAAAGATCCTTAGGATAGTGGATTAGAATTACGAACTTACTCGACAGGTGCTATAAACAGTGAAAAATGGATATTTCAGAATAAATTGATTGATTTTTTGGACTCTACACAAATAATAAACTAGTATTTACGATTTTATGACAGCTTAAGCTAGGAATACATAAAAAGAAAGCCTATGTTTGCAAAAAAGAACCAATTGCCAGAAGAGTTCCGACTTTCTTGGTGGACTGTACAAATAAAACTGATCGTTATCACTTCTTTGATTATTCTATTGTTTATCACTGGGATTATTTTTCTCACTACCTATTTCTTTAAAAATGATAGTGAAGTTCGTATCAAAGAAAATAATCTGAAAATGGCAAGAATTATCAAAGAAGTGATAACGATCAGTTTTATTTGTACAGTCCACCA
>JBCCIA010000212.1:0-9942 GCA_039028475.1 Spirochaetota bacterium
CCCTCTGGTAAAATCCTATGGCAGTGGCTTCACGCAGGTTGTACAGGCTTTTGAAGTTCAAGTCCAACTGTCCACTAGCTGCTGCAATGGCCTTAGAATTGTTGGCCTGACTGTAAATCCAGCTCTAAAACCTTACTAATGAGTAATAAAGTTTTTTGTAAAACAGAACCTGAATCACTCGCTTCTACTTTGGGAGATTTTTCCTGCTTTTCTTTGGGCTTAGTTTCTGTAACAACCTTTTTCGCAACAGGTTTAGGGGTAGGAGATGGTTTAGTAGTAGTTTTCTTAGGCACAGCAGGTTCTTTTGCTGCTGTTTCCTTTTTAGCTACAACAACAGGTTTTTCTACTTTTGGAGTAGTTGTTTTCACTTTCTTAGCAACAGGTTTGGGACTAACTGCTTTTACCGAACTACTGGGTCCTTTACTAAGGATAAATTTACACAATGAGTTTAAATCAGGGTAATCAGCCACATAAGTATCAATTAACTTGATTTTAAACTCTTTTTCAATGGATCCTCTAAGCTCAACACTCATAATAGAATCTAAACCCATTTCCGGGAAAGGTTTCTCAGGATCTATATCAGAGGGTGAGTCCAAACCAAGAATATCAATCAGCAATAGACTGACTCTATTTTCAATTGATTCTGATTGATTTGAATCATCTACAGTTACAGGTTCTTCTTTGGTAACTTCAAGAGACTCTTTAGGTTCCTCCACCTTTTCATCAGAACTTTTCTCCTCAGGTAAAGCTGTCCCTTGTACAGTAGAATTATTTGTATCACTCCCTGCATCTACTGTATCTACTTTTTGAGATGAATCTACTTCAGTAGTATCTTTTTTAGGTGGTACTACAGATTCTCCATTTTTATACCTTCTCAATGCACCATTGCTCGCAAACTCAGGCCAAAAACGTTCTTTTTGCCAAGGATAGTGAGGGAGTTGTATTTTTGCATTCCCTTCTGGATACAACTTATGGAAATTAAAAGCATAGCCTTCGGTGAACAATTTTGCTATACTTTCCAATAATGTGAATTGGTTATCTTTCTCTCGTAGCATAGAAGGAATCACCATGCCTTTCGTGTCATTCTTACGCAATGCGGATGCCATGTAATCTTTCAGTACCGGGTGCGCACTTATCTCAATAAAGTTTTGGTGTCCCTCATCTAGCAAATATTCAATCGCATCATTGAAGCGAACGGAACCAACAACATTCCTTCCCCAATATTCGGCGTCATAGTCTTCAATTTGTGCAATACTGCCTCGAACAGTCGATACAATAGGAATTGAATATTTATGAACTTCAATGCCAAAGAGGGAACTAACCAAAGGACTTCTGTAAGGCTCCATTTGTGGGCTATGAAACGCATAATTCACTGGGAGAAGCTTATGCAGGATATTTTTTTCTTTGAGAGTATCTAAAACCTCCGATAAAACATCCCCATCACCGGATAATACAACAGAGTCAGAACTATTATAAACTCCAATAGATAATTTTTCTTTATAAGGAACAAGCAACTCTTCAACCGCTTCCATAGTAAAGTCTGCATTCAATCTGATGGCAGCCATTTTCCCACCTTTGCCAGTACTGTCTTGCATGTATTTAGACCTATAGTATATAACTTTTACTGCATCTTTTAGGCTTAATACTCCGGCAATATGAGCTGCTGCAACTTCACCTACACTATGACCAACTACTGCCTTAGGAATCATACCCCACGACTTCCACAATTCAGTTAATGCAACTTGAAGAGCAAATATACAGGGCTGAGCATATTCAGTTTCTTCCAAATATTTGCCATTCTCCGATTTTAGAAGAATATCCATGATAGACCAGCTCTCTGTATGTTCTTTAAACAAGTCATCTATCTCTTGGAGTTTTTTCTTTACAATAATTTCATTTTCAATCAGCCCTTTACCCATACCAATCCATTGTTGCCCTTGGCCAGAATAAATGAAGACAGGACTAGCTTCTCCTCTAATATTACATCTCTTAATCTGAATTTCCCCTGAATCCAAACGTGAAATTATCTTTTCTAACTTTTGTTTCAGTTCATCCTTATTGTATGCAACTAAAACTTGCCTATACTCAAAAAAGTTCACATCCAGAACAGTATTTGCACTTAAAACATTGAACTGTACTTGCTCATTTTCTTGCATAAAAGAACTGAATTGAAGTAACTTGTCTTTTAATGCTTTTTTAGACTTTGCAGAGAAAGCAAATACTCTTGGTGTAGAGTTTATTATCGAATCAGAAGATGAGTCAGGAAGAAGACTAGTTATCTCCTGAGACAGGATAATTTTATTAAAATTGGTAGGGTGTAAATTCCTCCAACCAATCTGAACTCCATTAGCAAATAACTTGCCCACAGAATCCAATAAAACTGTTTTTTCATCTTCATTTCTTCTGAAAGATGGTAGTACAACTGCTTCTTTATCATGAAACTTTATACTTTGTTGAATAGCAGCTTCTAAAACTGGATGCGGACTCATTTCTAAAAATATCGAATAATCTTCATTCAAAAGTGTTTCTGTTGCTTTCGAAAATAAAACTGGCTCACGAATATTTCTCACCCAATAAGATGCTTCAAACCTACGACCTTCCAGAAACTCACAAAAAACAGTAGAGAAAATTTTGCATTCTTGTCTTCTAGGATACACTCCCTTTAATAATTCAAACAACTCAGTCTTAATCTGATCCATCTGCGGACTATGGGAGGCAAAATCTACATTAATCATCTTAGCAAATGTACCTTTTTCCTCTAAAGATGCACATATTTCTTTCAGGGAATTAGGATCACCAGAGATAACTGTAGAGGTGGGACTATTAGAAGATGCGATAGATACTTTATCTTTGTATTTAGCAATCACCTTCTCCGTTTCTGCATATGGCAAATCAACAACAGACATCCCCCCCTGACCAGCTGTTTTCTTTGCCAATTCACTGCGGTAACAAATTACTTTTACAGCGTCAGTTAGATCTAATATACCAGCAATATGTGCGGCAGCGACTTCACCCATACTATGACCCAATACAACATCAGGAATAACACCCCATGACTTCCACAACTCAGCCAACGCAACTTCTATAGAGAAAAGCACTGGTTGGACAATCCCTAAATCATTGAGCCGTGATGCAGCACCTTCTTTTGCCAACTCCTCTAGCAGAGACCAACCACCTATTGACTGTATCTTTTCATCACATTGTTCTAATTTAGCTCTGAAAACAGGTTCTTTTCTCATCAAATTTAGTCCCATCCCTATCCATTGAGAGCCTTGCCCAGGGAAAACAAAAACTATCTTAGGTTTTTTATTTTTAAGATTAGTTCCAAAGGATATGCCAGGATGCTCTGCACCAATGAGAAAAGATTGTAACAATTCTGAAACTTTTTCTTTTGAATTAGCTGTAATTGCTAGCTTTGCATTAGAGCTATTGATATCGTTGCTTGTAAAAGTATTGCATATATCTGTAAAGCTCTCGTTAGATTTTTCAATATAACCCTTACAAGTTTTTGCTAAAGATTTCAATGACTGGGTATCTTTTGCAGATAGAGATAGTATGTCAACTTGCTCTTCTGGAAACTCCTGCACAACAACGTGGCAATTGGTTCCGCCGAAACCAAAAGAGCTTACGCCACCCTGTGCTATTTCTGTTTGTGGCCATTCAGCAGTCTCTGTCTGAACTCTAACATTGATTTTATCGAAAAGAATATGAGGGTTGGGTTTGATAAAGTTTAAACTTTTGGGAATTGTCTTATTTTTCATCGAGAGTACTAACTTTATAAAACCAGCTATTCCGGCAGCAGCTTCTAAATGGCCAATATTTGTCTTTACAGAGCCAATTGTTAAAGGACTATTCGAATCTCTACCCTTACCCAAAATTTCTCCTAAGGCTCCCGCTTCAATAGGGTCACCAAGCATAGTACCCGTGCCGTGAGTTTCTACATATTGAACATCTTTCGTATCGATTTGAGCTTTCTTATAAGCCATTCTGAGGACTGATTCTTGAGCTTTAGGGTTTGGTGCTGTAAGACCATTACTAAAACCATCATTATTAACGGCACTACCCTTAACAACTGCATAAATTTGGTTTCCATCTTTCAGTGCTTGTGATAAAGGCTTTAAGGCAACAACTCCACCACCTTCACCCCTCACATATCCATTGGCTCGAGAGTCAAAAGCTTTCGATCTTCCATCAGGTGCCATCGCACCAAACTTGGACATAGCAACAGTACTATCTGGCGCTATAATCAAGTTCACCCCACCAGCAAGTGCAAGAGAAGACTCTCCACTGCGTAAACTCTGACAAGCGAGGTGAATAGCAACCAAAGAAGAAGAACAAGCAG
Organism: Spirochaetota bacterium; assembly: GCA_039028475.1. Lineage (GTDB taxonomy): Bacteria > Spirochaetota > Leptospiria > Leptospirales > Leptospiraceae > JBCCIA01. The sequence goes on from JBCCIA010000212.1 coordinate 4,343, forward strand.
TATCAATCGCCATACTCGGTCCCTCAAAGCCAAAAACATAAGATACCCTATTTGCAACTATACTGTAATGAGAACCTGTAGCAGTATGCTGAGCTATGTAATCTGTTGAGTTTTTATCTAATAGAGTAGCATAGTCATTCCATATAACCCCAAAAAAAACCGAAGTATCGCTACCTTTTAAATCATCGACAACAACTCTAGAATCTTCTAAGGCTTCCCAAGACAATTCTAACATCAACCTCTGTTGAGGATCCATAAATTGAGCTTCCTTGGGAGAAATTCCAAAAAAACCAGCATCAAACTTATCAACCTCATCTAAAAATCCACCCCATTTCGTTGACATATCTCCAGGTGAGGATTTATCTTCGCTGTAAAAATCATCCAAACTCCATCTTGCCTTAGGAACTTCACGGATAGCATCCACACCATTCGTTAACAGTTTCCAATACTCATCCTTATTATTCGCTTGTGGAAATCGGCATGCCATTCCTATAACTGCAATAGGCTCATTCATATCTGCATTTTTAGAAATTGTAACAGAATTGTTATCACTCTTAGAAGTTGAGGCATTACTAGTTCCCTTATCTGACGAAAGTAATGTACCAGAAATAAAATTTGATAATTTTTCAATACTAGGATAATCCCATACACATGTAATCGGCAAGTTAACTTCTAATTGTTTTGACAGCTCAGAGATCATCTCTGTTGCTTTAGCTGATTTTAAACCATATCGATTAAATCTTTCACGCGGATCTATGTCTTTAGTAGAAATACCTACTTTAGATGAAAGTTTATCAGCTATAATACCTTGAATTTCCTTTCTAGAAAATTTCTCTGAACTCATTTTATTATCCTCAAAAGTTAATAGTTGAACTCAAATAGAAACATAACAAAGGAATGGTCAACCAAAAAGTTTTTTTTACATTATAGTAAGACTTATCTATCTCAATAGCACAATTATCATCTTTAAACCAAAGAGAATATCAATTCATATCCTCTTAAAATATTTCCTAATAAATTCTTTGTTTTAGAGAAAATTTTGTTTAATATAAAAAATTTAATTTGACTGAAAACGAAAAGACTTTCAAAACAAGAACAATACACTATACAAAGCTGCAATATGGAAGAATATTTAAAACTCCTACATAAATTTAACCCTCAATATTCACCAGATAATTCTACTAATGAACCAGGTTCTAAAAAAGTCCTTGTCCAAGCCAGTGGTGGGTTAGCCAAAGAAGTATTTCTATCACTCCAAGAAGAAGGCATTATATCAGTAGCAATCGTCCCAGACTCAGAAATAGGTCAATCATGGTATGAATTCGCCAATGAGATAGTATATACTCGTGATAACATACCCAATGAAGATATAGTAATCGCGGCAAGTATTGTAGCAAATGTAGGGATGATTTATGTTGGGGAAGGATTTGAAACTGGGATTAGTTTGTTCTTAGAAAAGCTAAATCACATTCAAAAAGAATATAACTACGACTTTAGTTACACAGGGCCAAGTTTAGAAATAGTCAAAAGTATAGAAGATAAGGAAAAAATGTGCGCAACAGCACAAGATATAGGTATACCTTGTATACTCACACAAGATACTGAGATATCTGAGCCAATCATATTTGACGTACAAATATTTAATGGTACTGCCATAGGAATCATTAAATCTTCTCTAATTTATTCTCATGATGTTATTATAGAAGAATCAGGGAATAGCTTTTTAGACCACCATTCCTCTCTATCTATGATGGCTGCCGCAGAAAAGTTTGCCTATGGGATAAAGTTCCATGTAGGTGGAGGAGCTGCAGTAGTCCAATTTCTCTATGCTCCAGATACTAAGATTTTTTGGCTGCAAAACTTCAAGTTGGGACTCGCATCAGGTTACTCCATATTGGATCAAACCTTAGGTATCGATTTGTGCAAGTGGCAACTGTTGCTATATGACAATAGAATCCAAGAGGTAGACATTGCATCTATCCTAGCAAAAAGATTTGCTTCCACCAGTCATGCAACACTTTGCCGAATATTCTCCAAAAGATTAAAAGACATAAATCTGCTAAAAAATAGCAGAATTTTAGGTCTCAATTTACCCACATATGGAGGCATTAGGTGCGATTTTGGCTACAAGAAAGGCGATTTGATCAGTGATAAAAAACCAATTGGAGAAATTATTGCTGTAGGAAACTCACGAGATTTATCTATAAAGCGTCTCAAAGAAGCCCTAAAAGAACTCTATGTCAAAGGACTTTCTACTAATATTCATTTATTGATGAATATCATCAATCACTCGATATTTAAAGCTGGTAACTACAATACTAAGTTTTCCGAAATATACCAAGGTCTCGAAATTTCAAAGCCAGTTGAAAAAGACATAGCGATAGCCTCGGGGATAGGCGCAATCGCAGAATACATATACAACTCACGTGAAATGGCTATTAGAAACTTTCATTCGAGCAATATCGAAAACATTGCCATAAATCATAACTCTTATTTTATCCATTCACAATATTCTATTGAATTGTTTGATTACTCGAATGAGCTGAAGATAATCCAACTTTCACAAGAAAAATTTGGTATATTTTTTAACCAAGTCTACCAAGGAGAACTGGATATAAAAAAACGTTCTGTTTTCACAGATGATTTTTACGTAAGAATCAATACGAACTTTTTTCTCATCAGAGTTGATAGAAGAAGAAATCTACTTATCATTAGGATGCAGGATGAAAACAGAGAGTACCGCTTCTTTAAAATTTCTTTGCAACCGATAGACGTTTCAGAGTCTTCTGATCTAGAGGGTTTGGTACGCTCTCCTTTTACTGGATCATTCGTAAAACTTGCCCACAAAAAAGACAAGCCCAATGAAACAATCCAAATAGGTGATGCAGTAGAGCAAGGTGATCCTTTGATCATAATCTCTACTATGAAAATGGAAACTACAATATCCTCTCCTATTTCAGGTAAAGTAGAGTATCTAATTGAAAATGGTGACCTATCCAAACTTCAGTTGGGTAAAACTGCTTTAGGACAGGTTGTAGGTAAAATCATCCAAGAAAAAGAAATACTATTCATAATAAAACCCTTACATGCTGAAAAAGATTTAGTAAAAAAAACAATAACACTCAAAGATTTTTTAGGTTCCCACTCTAAAACTAAGCAACTTCTTTCAACTATACTTGATGATAGTTTTGATGAATTAGTTTTAAATAATCCCAGTGATTTCATAAATGAAATTATAGGATTGATAGAGTCCTGTATACAAGGCTTTATAACAGATGAGGATATAATAAAGCCATTGATTAGACTTTCAGGAAAAATTCCGCATGAATTCTGGGAAACAGAAAGGTCCTTTTTAGAAAAAGCCTATGGAATTTTCCAATGGTATTATTACATTAGATATTTATTCTACCCCAACCTAGACAAAAAGTTTTCTCTTTACTTCGAACTAAGTCACTATATCGAAAACTTTGATAATAAAAAATACAGACCCTCAGAGATGTTCCAAACAGTAATGGATATCTTAATGAATGGATATGATATAACACAATGGTATGGAATCAATAAAGCAGAGAAAGCAGATATCCAAACAGTGCTTCTTTATTTACAGCGTTCCTACCAAACTAGCATAAAGTATAAACGAATTATAGTAATATTACTACAAGTTATACATTATATATCGCAAAAGCAAGAGATTCCTAAAAAATTCATAAAACTCTTTAAGCAAATATACTTCATAGAACAGATTGAGCATGATGATGCCATTATCAAAGAGTTGATCCAATTGGGCTTCGTGAAAATGAAAGGGGACCCATTTCTAGCGGAAACTAAGACAAATAAGAGGTTTCAAGAGTACAAATCAAAATATGGTTCTATAGATACGTATATAGAAAGAAAATTGAAATCAAAGGAATTAACTAAAAAGACATTAGAGCATTTAAAAAACCCATACACTGATCTGAACCCAGAAAGATTGAACATAACTCCAGAATTCAAAAGTATAATCATGCGAAAATTAGAAATGCAGGCAACAGACTTTACAATATACCGCTACCAATCAGCACTTAAGTCTACAGAAATATACGGCCTAATTTCTAGTCAAAACCCTTCCCAGACTGGTTACTTACTTTATTCGTATATACCGATGGTCAGCTTTGATAGGGACTACCAAGGAAGTATTATTGGTAGTAAAGACATTGAACGAGCAATGATACGAGTGTCGTATGCTTTAAAATATTTCCAAGGAATCGAAAAGCGCCTAAATAATACCATAGAAGTCTTTTTTGGTAACAAAGAAATAGATATAGAGCTAAGTGGTAACGATCCATCTGTAGTCAATTACGACATTTTAAGAAAAATTTTCGGACAAATAGCCTACTTCCTAGCAGGCCTAGAAATAAAAACATTCATAATCCATTTGAACATAAAAACACCATTTGATGGGCCAAAAGCAGAGCTAAGACAATACAAATTGAAAGTCCAAGATGGTAAAATCCAGTTTGACATTCTTTCGCATTGCGACGATGGGTATTATTCCGAAGATCCAATTCCTGAAAAAGACAAAAGACTTTATAGCAAAAACAAATGGCCAGCAGAGATGTGGGTAAAAGAGAGTTTTGACAAGAACTCTTATTTTGAAGTTAAAATCCCTTCTATCGATGAGACAGTTTGGAAGAATCCTAAAACCGGCAAGGAAGAAATTAAACCTGTTGGTTCCAAGATTTTTATAGGAAAGTTATGCGGGAATGATGCTTGTTTCTACATCAAAGATTCTAGAATCAGTGGAGGGGCAAGTGGCAATTTAGAAGGTTTGAAGTACATTGCAGCAGTTTACATTTCCAGTCAAAAAAAGATTCCCATTTATGTCTGGAATGATGGTGCAGGAGCTAATATTAAGGAAGGAGTCATTGCCTTGAACAGAGCAGGACAAGGGTTTATGATGAATGCTCTTATTGGCGCTTCCAACTCAGATCAAATCTTTGACAAATACACAATTCAGAACTCCGACCCAATACTGAAAAACTTATTCCAAGAGTTAGAAACTTCTATCCTAGGTGAGATTCAGGTATCTAAACCTGTGACAAAACCATTTATGATAGCAGTTGGTATCGGCTCTTCAACAGGCCTTGACGTGTATGGTTCTAGCCAAATGGCCATCCAGGTGATGTTAGACATGGAAGAGTCTTATAGAGTATTGACTGGCTCCAATGTTATTCGCTCAGTAACTGGAGAAAACTTTACAAATTATGAAATTGGTGGAGCCAAAGTCATGGGGAACCTTACAGGGACTGTCGATTTTATTGCACCCAATAAACTATATTTGGTCCTATCATTGCAAAAAATCCAAAAGATCTTCTGCAACCCAGTGAGGTACGACGCAATCCAAAGAAGAGTTCAGTTTAAAGTTCCCATTTCCATAGATAAAGATTACATTATCAAAGATGAGGATATAGTGCAAAATATTGACTTTAATGAATATCTACGCTTTAAAGACGAATATTACGGTACTAGTGCTCTAACCGGAGGGTTTGCCAGATTGGGTGGTATCCCTAGCCTCATTTTAGGAATGAAAACTCGCCATGGAATCATAAATTTCAATGCAA
>JBCCIA010000213.1:0-9924 GCA_039028475.1 Spirochaetota bacterium
CATTCCAAGAAAGGTACTCTTGGAATGAAAATGTATTTCGCGACTTTTTTGCAGGCAAAGAAAAGCGTCAGAATACTTTATTGTCTTTGGAGGAAAGGTGTTGGAATGTAGAAATTGCAGATGCTCATTCGTGTTACAACTTGGGAATTCTCTATTTTTTCTTTTTAAACCGTAAGGAAGATTCTTTTAAGCATTTTGAAAAAGCAGTTCTGCTACAACCCAAAGATTCTCTATATCGTGATATGTTTCGCAATGCGGCATTAGAAACCGGGAAAAGCCAGCAAATTGAAAAAAACTATCCTATGCATACAGAAGACGTGTACCAGTATAGCTTAGCAATCGATTTCTGTAAGAAGGGAAAGAGTGAACTCGCGCTGGCTAAGGTTCGTCCTTTGGTTGAAAAACGAGTCATTCGCAAGGGCAATCTAAATGCAGGAGTTTTTGCCAGTTGTTTTTCGCAAGCTGCTAGGGAAGAGTTATTGCAACAGGCTGCGAAGGATAGTATGCGGTATAGGGCTGCCTATTACCAACAAAAAAGTAAAGCACACGTATTCTCACAAATTTGGGATACACTCTATTATGTGAAAAAGAAATCTCTCTTAAAGGGTTCTAAGAGTAGAAATTCTGTCACAGAGGCTTGGCGTCAGGTATTGCTTGCTGTATCGCAAAACGATGCAGACACAGCACAAGAGAATCTTGGTAAATTCTTGTCTTCTGTGCGCTACTATAAAAAAGCCTCTGTGAAAAACGCCGATCTTTACAAAGCATTGGAAAAAGCTGCCTACCTACTCATCGAACAGAACTCTTTTTTTAAGCAACACCGTTCCCTTCTAAAAGAGTTTTAAGGTATTGCTTTACAGCTGTCTCCAAACCAACCTCTAATGCATACGAGATGAGTCGATGCCCAATAGATACCTCTTCCAGTCCAGGCAATTGCCGAAATACTTGTAGGTTCTCTACATCTAAATCGTGACCCGCATTTACTCCTAAGCCTAGCTTTTCCGCTTGCAGCGCTGTTTCTTGGTAGATTGCAAAGCTTTCCTCTACCTTGCCTCTAGAAAAATCTTCCGCATACGGCCCAGTATATAGTTCGATGCGGTCTGCTCCTATTTCTTTGGCAATATGCAAATCTTTTACTCCGGCTTCTACAAACAGTGCAATGCGTACCTCTTGCTTTTTTAACTTAGCAATCTTTTCTGCTAAAAAATCGGTGTCCTTGCTGAAATCGAATCCATGATCGGAAGTAATTTCACCTGGCTTTACGGGTACTAGGGTTGCCTGTGTTGGTTTATTTTCTTGGATAATTTTTAAAAAACGTTCGGAAGGCTCACCTTCGATATTGTACTCGATCTGTGTTCCGTTTTTTTGATTGTAACTTGCAATGAGTTCTTTGACATCTTGTGTATCCTGCGAGGTTATATGTCTGGCATCAGAACGTGGGTGAACGGTAATTCCTTGGACTCCGCAATCTAAAATCTTCCTAGTGAGCTTCTTGAGATCGGGGATGTTACCTCCTCTTGAATTACGAAGAGTGGCTATTTTGTTGACATTTACACTGAGATTTATCATGGCTTTAACAATAAAAAAACTCCTACTTCCTAGAGTTGAGGTAAGAGTTTTTTGAATGCTAGATTTAATAAAGTTCTATTTGCTTTTTTTCTCTTCTAGATTTGATAAATTCAAATTTACGCAGGATGTTTTCTAATTTATAGGAAGATTCTATGAGATTTTTTTCGATTTTTTTAAGAATTCTGGTCTTATTACGGATTTCAAAATAATTAAAATCGGTAACATATTTTCCATTGGTTCCTTCGGTATAAATCGTCATCTTATCGTACTGTCCAGGCTCAAAGAGCAGTCGTTTATTTTCATATTCCCAGCTTACATTGAGAAAACTTTGTTTGTAACCAATTTCTATTGCATTGAGTTTGTCGCCTTCGAAGTTGAGAATAGTATAACGTTTTTCTATGAGTTGTTTGAAGCCAGGTACACTTGCATCTCCATCAGGAGCTGGAGTGTGGTGCAAGTGGACTTTTTTCTTATATTTTTTATCAAAACTAACGATTTCTTTATGTATCTTTTCTATGTAGGTAATTTTTTTTTCGATCCTAGCTTTTGTGACCTGGATAGTCTTTTTTTCCGCTTCGATCACTCTTGGATCTTCGGTTTTGATTTCATAGGAAGGAATCAGTGGGTTCGAGTACAGTAAGGACAGGCTAGTTACTAGGCAGAGTAGAAAGAATATTTTTTGGGCACGTGTCATGGTTGGTTCGTTCTCCTGGATTAGTAGTTTGGATTGCTTTGGTTCGCCAAGAACCTAAATGTAAGTGTATCATAAAATTATTGACAATGCAAGAATTTTACTAAATAATTTATAAATTATTCAGAAAAAACTTGATTTTTCATATAACGGATGCCGAAGAAAGCAGGTTCTGTTATGTCACATCTTTTTTTGTTTGTAAAAATAAGTAATGGAATAAAAAATTCCTGCCATCACAACAAATACCAGTAAACTGATCTGCGGTTCAAAACGTTTGGTGACAAATAGCGAAGGCGAAGAGAGCGCGGAACCTTTGTAGTTGAGAATACTAATATTGAATAGGTTGTTGGCAAAATGAATTCCCAATGGATATTCTATAGACCCTTCTTTGTTTGCTAGGTACGCCAAAAAAGCTGCAAAGGAAAAGTAGAAAGCCAGCATTGCCCACATGCCTTTCTCCAATTCTGGGTTATTGAGGTGCATTGCCATAAAGAGTAAAGAGGGAGCGAGTATGATAATGGAAGTCTTGCTGCTAAGGCTGGCGGTAAATTGCGCTAGGTAACTGCGTACGAATAATTCTTCCGTAGTAATTTGCACTGCGGTGACACAGCTGGCAAATAATACAAATACCAACCAAAAATATACATTCGTTTCCTGCCGGTTATAGGCCGATGGTTGTTGTAAATATTCGATGCAGCTAGCCAGAGCGCTTAGTAGAAACCAAAAGAAGAAGGCGTAGAAGAATTTTCGCCAGGAAATTTTCCTACGGTAGGTAAAGAGACTTAGGAACGTTCTTGCATGCCAGTATCTATTGATGAAATATAACGAGGCTAAAAAAAAGAAAAAGGGTACGTTCAGCAGGGTATATTGTTGTACATTTACAGGCAATAGACTATAGATAGCTTTTTTGAGTCCAGGAAAAGCGCTGATAGTAATTGCCAGTGTTATGAGAAATATTGCAATGCAACCAATAGTATAATCTTTTGCTTGCCTACGCCCGTAATCTGGAAAAAGATAGGAGTCTCTTTTTTGCAAATTTTCAGTTCTTATTTTTTTGGAACAGCATTTCTAAACCTTTTAGGGTTAATAGTGGTTCTAAGGAATCAAAAATACCAGGTTTCACTTGGTGGATCGTACTCACTAAACCACCAGTTCCAACAACACCAAAACTTTTTTCTGGATAGGATGCTTTGATCTCCTTGATGATACTTTCTAATAGTCCTACCCAACCAAAGAAAAAACCAGATTGCAAAGATTCTAGAGTCGAGTCGCCTAGGACTTTTTCGGGAGGTTGGAATACGATTGGAGGTAGCTGAGAAGTCCTCTGGTACAACGAATCCATGGCAATTTTCAGCCCAGGTGCTATAACACCTCCTAGATATTCTTTTTCCGCTGAGAGGACGCAAAAGGTAGTTGCTGTTCCCATATCAATGATAATTTGATCTCCAGGGTATAGTTCACAAACCGCAGCAGCATTTACCAGACGATCGGCACCAATTTCAAACGGTCTAGGGTATTTGATGACGAAGGGCAGTTTTATTTGGTAGTCTACCTGTAGAGGAGTGGCATTGAACCAATCGGCTAGCATTCTTTCGAGGATGGGGTTGAAGGATGGAACGACGCTGGAGTAGATCGTGTGTTTGACCTCTTTTTCGGCGATGTTCTCAGCGCGTAAGAAACCATTGAGAAAAAGCCCCAGTTCATCCGAGGTTCTATCGCGGCGTGTAACGGTTCGCTTGTAAAAGCTTGGCTCTTTTTGCCCTTCTTCAAACAGACCAAACACGGTGTTGGTATTCCCGACATCAATTACAAGTAACATACTTTCAGACAAATCTAACATACCTCAAATTTTTCAGGACTATCCATCAATTCGTAGGAAGAGTTTGCTGCACTTATTTGTAAAAAACCTTGTGGAGTGTACCCATTTACCTTGGCCCGGACTGTTTCTCCATTGCAAGTGGTTATGACTTCTTTGTTTTTAAGATAGGAGTGCTTATACAATCGGGAAATAGTGTGTGAATGGTCTTCTTTGTCCAAGAGAAGAGCCAGAAAGGAATTGATTTGCTCTACTAAAGATGCTAGTAATCTTTCTTTTTGCGATGCATCTAAGGCTGTATTGCTCAAACAGGCAGCTTGTGGTAGGTCGTTAGGAATATGTTCACTGTATAAGTTGATGCCCACACCAATAATGCAAGAGTACTTTTCTCCATTGGTACTGGTCTCTAAAAGAATACCTGCGATTTTTTTATGGTTGCAATAGACATCGTTGGGCCATTTGACTTGGCATAACTCTTTTCCTAAAAATTTGTTACATGCATTACGCACAGCCTCTCCCATATATAAGGAGAAGAGGGGGAGTTCTAAAGAGAAGCCTTGCCAGGATATTTTTCCTGAGAAAGTTAGGTTTTGTCCTAGGTGCTCCCAGTTGTGGTTTTTCCTACCCCTTCCTGCGGTTTGTGTTGCAGCTGTCATGCAAGTACCAGCTGGGTACTTTTCGTCCTTGAGGACTGTGTTGGTGGATGTTACCTCTTGCAAGTATATGTGATTTTTCGCATCTAAAAATTGAAATTTGCTTTTGAGATGAGACATGGGGTTCCTTTTGTAGTATGTTTTTCTAAGCTTAGTTCCAAATTTTCTGCCACCATTCCTTGCCATTGGAACGTATGCTGAGGTCTAGCTGCATTTTATTGTGGATGTCAGCCAATCGCCACCCGGTAAGATCTGCCAGTGTCTTTGCTCTAGTGAGTTGGCGTTTTTCTAAATTTTCAAAGTAGTCTTCTGCTGCACTGCACTTTTGTGGGCTTCCTTTCCACGGGTGTCTTATGATATAACGTCCTTGGAAGTTTTGTCTGTCGTTGGTCTCCTGGAACATTAGGTCTTCTGGAAAGGTTTTGTTTGTATATTTTAGGTGCAATCGTGTTGCCATGACTTGTTGTGCTCGCCCTGTATTTTGCCCATCCAACCAAAATACTCCCAAAGAACGCAATTCTTTTTGTGAGAGAGGGTTCGCCGCACAGGGGTCGCACCAGCTCATGTCCCAAAAGTATTCGGTAAAAACCGCCTTGTGTTCTTGTTTAGCCACTTGCCTGTCAAACATTGATTTGTAGAAAGTTCCAAACTCTTGCTTTGTGTATTCAGGAATTTCCACATTGCTGGGCAGTTTTACAGTCCGGTAGTTAGAAGTTTCCACCCTACCATTTTTCGTTAAGACGTAGACCAGTAACTCCTGTTCTCCATTTGCATTGAGCATACCCAAACGAATCGGTAGCATAAACTTCTCTGATTCAAAGGCAAATTGTAAAGGTCTGAGATAACTAAGTCCCGCTTTGAGTTGCTTTTTAAGGTTTACCTTGGCGACAAAGAATTTCATCTTTTGCTGGATGTATGGTTTGAGAGCTTTACTCGCTCCTTTGGGTATTTTGTATTTATTGCGTCTGAGCCACGTTTCTAATCCATTGGAATACTTTGCCGAGAGGATTTTGATATCATATTCTCCTACTGTATACGCTGCTTCTACTTTGACACCTAGGTCTTGTTTATTTCTGTCTCTATTCAGTCCCCTTTTTTCTTTGGAAGCGCTTGTTTTTAGTTTTCTGTAGAGTTGTTCTTTGCGCCTGCACGGATCAGAATCGTGGTATTCTACCAAGCGAGGGGCGGTGTAGGCATCCAAATGGTCAAAGATCTTCGCATCGCCTACGTTTATCTGTTCTCGCTGTAACAATACAGGAACTGGCACAACCATTGCGAAGTCTGTGAGCTTTCCCTGGTAGTCGTTCATCATACCAATGACAGTTCTATTGCCATTGCGTACCAAAACGACTCGGGAAGCTTTGTTGAACAGCTTAGCATCCGCACGGGCTACGTAGAAGCCACAAAAAGCTAGAATTTCTTGTCGGAAAGAAAGTCCTAGTAAAAAAAATAAGAGAACTAAAAGTTGCAGTTGTCGCATAGATAATTTCCTGAGTTTAAAACATAAGTATGAATTGTATAAAATATCAATTCCAAATTTTCTGCCACCATTCCTTGCCATTGGAACGTATGTTTGGCTCCAATCGCATCTTTTTATGGATGTCTGCTAAACGCCAACCTGTGAGATCTGCCAATGTGTTGGCTCTGGTAAGTCGCCATTTTTCTAGGTTTTCAAAGTAACTTTTCGCAGCACTACATTTTTGTGGACTTCCATTCCACGGGTGTCTTATAATATACCGCCCTTGGAAATTTTGTCTATCATTGGTCTCTTGGAACATTAGGTCTTCTGGAAAGGTTTTGTTGGTATACTTTAGGTGCAATCGGGTTGCCATGACTTTTTGAGCTTGTCCCGTATTTTGCCCATCCAACCAAAACACTCCTAACGAACGTAATTCTTTTGCTGAGAGTGGATTGGCAGCACAGGGGTCGCACCAGCTCATGTCCCAGAAATACTCAGTAAAAACCGCTTTGTGTTCTTGCTTGGCTACCTGTCTGTCAAACATCGATTTGTAGAAAGAGCCAAACTCCTCTTTGGTATATTCAGGAATTTCCACATTGCTGGGTAGTTTTACGGTTCTATAATTGGAAGTTTCCACTCTACCATTTTTAGTGAGAACATAAACCAATAATTCCTGTTCTCCGTTTGCATTGAGCATACCCAAACGAATCGGTAGCATAAACTTCTCTGATTCAAAGGCAAACTGTAGTGGCCTAAGGTAATTTAAGCCTGTTTTGAGTTGTTTTTTAAGGTTCACCTTGGCGACAAAGAATTTCATCTTTTGCCTGATGTAGGGTTGGAGAGCCTTGTTTGCCCCCTTGGGTATTTTGTATTTGTTACGTCTGAGCCAAGTCTCTAAGCCATTGGAATACTTTGCTGAGAGAATTTTGATATTGTATTCACCAACGCTATAAGAAGCCTCCACTTTCACCCCTAATTTTTTTTCACTCTCTTTCTCACTCACTCCCCCAGAGGGACGTATGCCTTTATCCATTGTCATATCGTCCATAGCCTCTGGTATTTCACAGGGGTTGGAGTCGTGGTATTCTACTAAACGTGGTGCTGTGTAGGCGTCTAAATGGTCAAAAACCTTTGCATCCCCAACGTTGATCTGTTGCCGTTTGAGAACTACTGGTACGGGAATCACCATAGCAAAATCTTTTAGCTTTCCCTGGTAGTCGTTCATCATACCAATGACGGTTCGTTTGCCGTTACGAACCAAAACGACTCGGGAGGCTTTGTTGAATAGCTTCGCATCCGCACGGGCTACGTAAAATCCACAAAAAGCTAGGATTTCTTGTTGGAAAGAAAACCCAAAAAATACTGTTACTAGTAGAAAAATAGCAATTTTTTGCACCAGGAGGCCTCCAGAGACTATGTTTGTCCAACTAAATATACGTTTTTGTATCATGTCCATTCAAATTTTTTCGCTATAAAAAGCCTGTCCCAAATAGGAACAACAAAAGATGCTAGTAGGAGCGCGTAGATCAGATTGCTGTTCCAAAAAAAGTAGAATTGCCAAACAAACGCGACCAATGCCACTAGCAAGGTATGCAATAAACGAGCAATGAGGTGATCTGGACTTGTTTTGGGGTCGGTAATCATAAAAAAAGTAAACAAAATTAAAGCTCCATTTTGGAATTGGTGCAGCCAAACCTGCCATTCATAGCCAAAATACCAGGTTCGAATGGCTAGTAGAGCACCGTAAAAAGCTAAAAACCCCAAGCTCATTTCATGAGTACGAGCCCGTGTAGCGACTAAAAAACCAAAGGCTAAAAGCCAGGCAAGCATGGCAAGTTCATAACCCCATTGTCCAGGAGAAATCCACGAGTTGGGAAAAACATTGATACCTATGATGACACTGAGCATCGCAGGGTTGAAGAGGTGTTTGTTGCGAATGCGTAGAAGGAACTTCGCAGCGATGGCTAAAGAGCAGGAAGCGGCAGGAACCCATAGGTTGTTACTCCGCAATAGCAGGGATGTTCCCATACAGGTAATAATCGCGCTCAAATAACCTACCTTCTGTAAGCCTAGTATGCGTAATGCTAAAAATTGTGTTGCAATCCCAAGGCAAAAGGTCAGAAGAATTTGTTCTATTCTGACCGAGAAGTCTTGCAGTACAACCCCTATGGTGAGTAGACTACCCATAAGAAGGATCTGTAAGAAACGAATTTCTCGAAAAAATACAAAAGAAGACTTCATATATAGATTCCTCTAGTCTTATTGGAGACCAAATCCATTTTATTTTTTATATTTTTTTCCCAATTTTCAGAGTTCCTCCAAATCAGCCAAAAGATACAGACTCCCACCAATAAAAATGCTGTCTTCCTCCTCTGCCTGGCTTCGACATGCATCCAAGGCTAGGTTGACGTTGGCATACGTTGCCCCTTTTAAGGCGTATTTACTCGCCAAGTCTTGCAAATCTTTTGCGGCTAAGGCTCTGTCTTGTGGTGCATTGGTAAAATAATAATAAGCTGTTTTGGGGAGCAGTTGTAGCAATTTTTCTATCTCTTTATCAGCCGTGAATCCTAAGATGAGATGTTGTTGCTTTGCAGGAATGTTATTTAATTCTGCTAGCGCATATTGCATACCAGCTAGATTGTGAGCACCATCACAAATAATAAGCGGTTTTTGTTGGAGGATTTGCCACCTTGCCTTGATAATGATTTTCTCTAAAACACTGCGTATGGCAGATTTATGAATTTTCCAGCCATTTGATTTGAGAATTTCTAAAACCGCCAATACACCTAGCAGGTTTTTCTGTTGGAATTGCCCTTTTAGGTTGTATACAAGGCTATTTAAGAAGGTGTTTCCATGTAGAAGGATCGTACCTATGCCTTCCTCTATTTGCACGCGCCAGATATCACTCGCCCAAATGATAGGAGACTCTTTGGCTTCAGCTGCTTCTTGGAAGACATGGGCAACTTTTTCATGCCTCTCTCCTATTACGATGGGAGTTTTTTTTTTATAATCCCAGCTTTATGACGTGCAATATCTACAAGCTCATCGCCTAAAATTTGTTGGTGGTCTTTTGCTGTATTGGTAATCAAGGCAACTTCCGGTTGGATTATATTTGTGGCATCAAATGAACCACCCATGCCAGTTTCAATAATAGCTATGTCGACATTCTGCTCTGCAAAATAGACAAAGGCCATACAAACTGTTACTTCAAAAAAAGATAGGTTTAACTTTCCTACTTGCGACTTTAGTTTGTGGACAAAGGCGATGATGAATTCTTGTGAAACTTGTTCATTGTTGACAAGGATTCTTTCGCGAAAAGACTTTAAGTGTGGTGAGGTAAATAAGCCAGTTCTATAACCATTGGTTTGCAGTATTGCTGCTAGGAGGTGAGCTGAGCTACCTTTCCCATTGGTTCCAGCTATGTGGATAGACGGAAAACTCTTGTGTGGATTTGCAAAAATACTACAAAGAGCTTTTATATTGTCAAGAGTAAAGAAAACAGCTTTCTCACCACTTCGTTGGAAGGAAGCGAGGCTATTGTACAAATAACTAAGAGCAGCATCATAAGTAGACATGCAGAAACTCCCTGGATAATCATGGGAATGAAAATATTTTAAGAGATAATGTTGAGATGCTTATCTAAATTAGCGATTTTCAGGATGGTCATGATTTCATGGCTGATATTTTTAATTTTTAATACACCACCGTTATCAGAAAGGTATTTTTGTGAGTTAAA
>JBCCIA010000214.1:0-9922 GCA_039028475.1 Spirochaetota bacterium
GAAATGAACTTCCAAATCTCTGTGGCAATTTTTATCATCCTATTTCGATACTTAACCGTAATAAAAATCTTACAAGATCATTTTTAGAAAATATTACAAACTTTCACAGCAACTTTATCCCTTGACGCCACACACACAACCGGACACAAATTACCACATGCAAGAAAATCATGATGAATTAGAGCTTACAGCCGAAAGAAAACTCGAATTGGATAGAAGATTGGCTAATCACCAAAAAAACCCCGGAAGCTGGGTATACCTGGGCAGAAATCATCGCAAGACTCGAACAACGAACGGGAAAGCAGATTTCTCTTAAATGAAATTACTCTTCTCCACAAAAGAACTTGCATTTTTCGTCATTAGAAAGTAAACATAGAACTATAGAATACAAGATCGAAATCCCACAAGCTGCTTTTTCCGCTCTCAAATGCACACCAGAAAAATTCATGGAAGAACTAAAAGTCGCTGCTGTTATGAAGTGGTATGAACAGTTAGAATGTATCCCCTCAAAGTTGCATTTTCCACATAAATTTTTTTTGCAAAATTAGTTGTTACCTATCGTTTTGGCTGCTAACGACTAATTCACAAACAACTTTCTCATTCGCTCCCTAGGATGTACTTTGTTTTGTGGTTACTATGAATTCTAGAAGTACCCATGATGAGTTTTTCAAGCTACTTTTTCGAGAAAAAGAAAATGCAGTTTCGTATTTTCAGAACACCTTTCCAAGTGCATTGCTGGCAAAAATGGATTTTACCACTCTACAATTGGAAGATGGTACATTTGTTGATGAAAGGCTAAAAGAAAAGTTTTCAGATATTCTTTACAGTGCCACAATACAAGGAAAAACTGGTTATATTTACATTCTTCTTGACTATAAGAGCCAGATAAATACACAGCATTGCAACTGCGGTAGCTCAAGTGGCAAGAAAACAGTTGACAAACTGAAAAAAGTATTAGAAAATTCAGAAATCAGAGGAGCAAAAGAAATAATGGCCACGTTTGCAGAAGAATTGATACAAGAAGGTTTTGTGAAAGGAGAAAAGGTTGGCTTGAGAAAAGGAAAAAAGTTAGCTGAACTGCGAGTTGAGCGGCGAGCCAAACGTGCAGATAGAAAAAGAAAGCTCCGTACGGCAATTCGCTTAAAAAAAGAAGGTTCCGAACTGGCGTTTATCGCTAAAATTGCAGAACTGGATGTTAAATACTTGAGAGCCTTTTTTCAAAAAATCGACTACTTATAACACAATTGCCTTTGCTTGCGGCGTTTTTTCTGTGCGTTTTTCACTCTAAAAAGCACTTGCTTTTCTGACTACCAAAGCCCAAAATACCTTAGCAATGGCAACACGGTTTCAGTACAAAACTTACACCTTAATCCTCCTGCTGCTGGTATGTAGCAACTGCAAACAAAAAGAGGAGAATCCACTCCAAACGGAAAACCTAGCAAACACCAAGTATAACAACGCAAAACAACAGTACATTACCATAAAAGACAAAGTAAAAATTCGTCAGACTGCTGGCATCCAAGGGAAAGTCCTACTCACTCTGGGGAAAAATAAAAACGTCCAGTTTGTAGAAGCACAGAAAGAAACATTAGCAATCGCCGGAATACAAGGCAGGTGGACAAAGATAAGCTACCCTCCGCAAAAAGTCTCCGGTTGGGTATTTGGTGGATACATCCAAAAACAGTATCGAAAGACCATGTGGGTAACAGCAAAAACAGGTATTGATCTTTACGACACGAGTCCTTCCATACAGGCTTTCCCGTACAATACCAGTAATCTGCCGCAAGGAAGCCAAGTAGAAATCATCGAAGAGGAAGGGAACATAGCGAAAAATCTGCAAACTTTAGGAAAATGGACGTACGTATACGCGCCAAAACTAAAACAAAAGGGCTGGGTATTTGCCAAATACCTAAGCCAAAAACCGCCCACACAAAATACTATTGCTTTAGATCCAGAAACAGGATGCTATCAATTTACAAGGCAAACGTTTCCTGGTAAATTCCAAGAGGCTTGTTTAGGGGAAAGAGATTTCTGTGATGGTGGAGTCAACTCGATCTATGGTAAGATTCTCCATTTAGATGATCAGTACATCGATTATATGCTGCTCCACGCGGATGGAAGTGCAATTGTAGAAGTCCAAGATAGCTTTAGGTACAAACGCACTTTCCGAAATAGCAAATGGTACAAACGCAAAGACTACATCCTTGTAAAAGGAGAGGTCTTAGACAGTGCCTTCATCTTTGCAATCGAACCATATGTATATGGTAGAGAATGCAAAACCATTCAAAAAATAATTGCACAAGCTCCCAAAGAACCGATAGACTATGATAAATACATATCTATTTGCAAACAGGAATGGCAAGAGGATATAGAGAAAACATTCGGCAAACGATCTTTTTATATTGACTACAGCCTTAAAATCCGTCTCAATCCAGAGGGGAATGTATCGATTGACTGGCAAAGCAAAGACCCACACAAAGTTCCTGGTAAAAAAAGTATCCGTATCCAACCAAGATATATCTTTACCGAGAAGTCAATGTGCCTCAAGCCTATCTAAGCAAAGCTAAAGCACCAGCAGCAGATTAAAGATCAATCGCAGAGATAGTCTGTGCGTAGTTCGTTTGTGGACAGATCGCTACCGAGCGTGTGCTGGTCGAAACCGCACAATCTGTAGTTTCTGTTTGCAGCACAACTGTGGCACTGGGGGAAGTCGTGCCTGCAACAGCAACTGTCACAGAAACCTCTGCCAAAGAATTATGCACAAAGGAGCCGGTCAAGTTCCCCGCACTATCGGTGGAGCCAACAAACAGACTCACCTGTTCCCCACTGGCATTGGTATAAAAAATATTCACAGTCGCACCAGATAAAACACTACCAGTGCTATCCGTAACAGTTGCGTCTATTGTAACAGTGGTAGTTGCGCCTGTCGTTGTTACAACGGTAACAGTAGGCGTAGCGAGTGAAGTCGCATCAGAATCAGTTTCTGTATCACCACCATTACTGTAACCGTAACTATCATCGTCTTCATCACAGTGTTCCCCTTTGCGCCGCTTTTTCCTACGGCGTTTCTTACGTTTTTTATAAGATTTGCCAAACTTTGCACTTGTCAAAAAGGCAAATGGTGGGTAGGAAGCTGTGTGTGTTTTTTGGCAGCTTAGCAGAAACAAAACGAATACAAAGAAGACAACGACTTTCTGGGGCATTTTTGGGGATCCTTACCCTTACCAACAAATGGTTGGACAAGAATTTGCAAGAGTCTTGAAAAAAAATTGATTTCTTTCTGAGAAGCCAAGGAGAAGTTGAACTTATGGATATGAATCAATCAATCAATGTATTTGGAGAAAAACTCATACTCTGTTCGGCACAACCAGTTACAGGCTTCTTTCGCAATGGCTGCTGCGACACCAATGCAGAAGACCTTGGTTCGCATACGGTTTGTGTAGAACTGACTGAAGGTTTCCTACAATTTTCTAAGCAAGTAGGCAACGACCTTTCCACACCACGCCCACAATGGAATTTTCCTGGCTTGAACGCTGGTGAAAAATGGTGTTTGTGTGCAGAACGTTGGTTAGAAGCCTACCGCGAGGGATATGCTCCAAAGGTACATTTACACTCTACCCATAAAAAAGCCCTGGAGATCATCCCCCTAGAGACGTTGGAACGCTTTGCTGTCGATGAGTAGAACTCAATTGACAGAAATCGCGATATAGAATTTACTTCTCTAATCTAGGTATTGTATGAAAAAAAAACCACAAGAATCTGGGACAGAAACAAAAGCGCAAGCTAAGGAGAAAAACTCTCCTGGAATTCTTTCCTTCATTTTCATGTTGATGCTCGTTTTTGGTTTCAAGTCTAGCTTTTTAGACGCCAACAACATCCCATCCGGCTCCATGATTCCCACTTTGAAAATCGGAGACTTCCTGTTCGTCAATAAAATGCGCTATTCCTTCCGCATGCCCTTTACGGAAAAAGAGGTATTTCGCTTTGATAACCCCAAGCGTGGTGACATTGTAACCTTTATACCGCCCCCCAGCGCGATTCCAGAAGACTACCACAACCAAGGTGTAGGCAATACCATTGGCAAAACCATCCTACCTGGGCTTTTTTCCAAGCGATTTGTCAAGCGTGTAGTCGGAATGCCGGGCGACAAGGTGCGCTTTGTGCGGAAAAATACTACAGATACACAGGGGAAGGCGGTGAACTACTTTGAAATCCAATTCATACCCAAAGGTAGTAGTGAATTCCAAAATTACCAGCCTGTCGCCATACCGGAAAACCACGAATTGGACGATTTAGACAATATCTGGGCTGTTGGCAAATCGCTTTTCCACGAAGAGAAGCAAGACTTCAAACACTTCGTTTTGGAGAGTGTACAGAAGAGTTCCTACCGCTTTTTAGACGAATACTGTTATACGGACAATTCGGGAATTATGCGCGAACGCCTACCGTACCGTTTCCACCGTGGCAACATCGACTTTTTAGAAGCCTACTGCAAGAGTGAAAGCAAGGTTGGAACGATTCCCAAAGGCTACTATATGGTAATGGGAGACAACCGAGAAGACTCCAGTGATTCTCGCTATTGGGGTTTGGTACCAAGGGAAGACATACTGGGCAAAGCTATGGTGATCTACCTTTCTATCAATTGGAAGGATAGCATATGTTCGGGGGCATATAGTGCAATTGTCTCGAACGACCCTGGAGAGAGCAAGGAGCTGAGCAAAATGTGTCATCCAGAAGAACTCAACCCGATCGCTTACTCTTCATTGGGCAAGAACAGACTACTAACTTGGGTGGACAAGGTATTTCGTTACAAAATCCCAAGACTGGACATTCGATGGAAACGAATCGGCAAGATCCTCCAGTAAAAGAAAAAGAGGAGCGGCTGAAAAGCAAGCTGTGGGAATTATCCAGCCTAGGTATGGAGTTTGCGTTTATCATTATGCTATTTATCTACCTAGGCAAATCAGCAGATGATTACTTCCACATCTCACCTTGGGGGATCATCTCTGGTTGCTTTGGTGGCTTTATCATTGCACTTTACTACCTCATTTACAGGACAAATAAGCAAAATATAGAATGAAACGTTTAATCATCATCAACCCGAAAAGCCGACACGGCAAATCTCTCAAAATTTTTCGTAAGTTAGAGCCTTCGCTACGGGACCTGCTAGGCGAATACGAACTCTACGAAACCACAGCTGCAAAAGATTGTACAGAAAAGGTACGTTCCGTCTTGCTGCGGCAAGAATACGAGCAAATTCTCATTGCCGGTGGAGATGGTTCGATCAACGAAGCTGTCAACGGCTATTTTACCGAAGAAGCAGCACCTATCAACAGCAATGTCCCTATAGGAATTATCAACCTAGGTACCGGTGGAGATTTTATCAAAACCATGCAGGCGAACTCGCCAAACTACTACCAGGCTTTGCAGCAAAACCGTTACCAAAAGGTTGACTGTGGGATAAGCTACCTAAAAGCTTTCAGCAAAGCCTACCATTTTGCCAACATCAGTTCTATTGGTATGGCAGGGGATATCAACATTTCCATGAAGGCTTCTAGTTTTCAATACGGTATCTTAGCTTATTTTTGGCATACACTCAAGGTATTTTCGCGTTACCAGGCACCTCGCTGTACCATTCGTATCAAATCCAAAGAGGGGAAGTGGTATGAGACCAAATCGACTCTAATGAACTTCTTTGCCTGCAACGGGCAGTACAACGGCGGAGGAATGCATTGGGCTCCTAATTCCAGCATCCAAAACGGGGAGCTGGACTTCGTACTCATTGAAGGTATTTCGAAGTGGAAACTTTTCTTTGACTCTTACAAGGTATATTCAGGTAAGGTAGACGCAATGGCTGGCACTAGATTGTTCCGCGGTAGCGAAGCACATATTATTTCCGAGGGGTATACCTCGCAAGAACTCGACGGAGAGGTACGAGAAATGGATGGCAAGGAATACCCCCTAGAGTTTCACTTCAAAGTTCTACCCCAGCAAATCCCTTTCAACTTTTAATCAATAGCACCTCTTGTCTAACTTTGTATGAGCGTATACTTCTACCTGTGACCATAGAAAGGGAGTGCCGTTTTTGCTGAGTAGGTATTGGTAATAAAGCGTACGAAACTGTTTAAAGACTTTTGTCGTACCCCAATCCAATAAGTCGATCGTGAAGGCAAACTTTATGTTGCCCTGTCCATCCTTTTGGTAGGTAATGGGGATTTTTTGTGATTGTTGGTTGAAGTTCAAAGAAAGGGTAGCTGTATTGTCGCTGATATTGGAAAAACTGCCTTTGAACCACTTTCCTGAACGCAATTTGGCAAAAAAATGCTTATAGATCCGTTCATCTCTCTGCTTGTCGGCTGTAAAAATGCTTTGGGTATATACTTTAAACTTTAGGTCTGCTAGTAAGTCATAGCTTGTGCTGTACTGCTTGCGGGCATCAACTTTGATAGTATAGAAGGTACCACGAATTGCTTGCTTTTCTAAAAAACGGAAGGCTCGCCATTCCAACTTGGTTTTACTAGGATTGTAGTAGTACCAGCAATCTTTTGCGGAGACGCAAGCCCAAGTAGAGAGCAGTAAAAAACAAAAGATTGCTAGAAACAGACGCATGGGAGTCTACTTGCAGTTCTTGTCAAACTTGGAGTTTATCGTGATACTGACATCGGGCCAAAGTTTGGAAACTCCGTCTTTTCCCTTGTGCAACTCTTTACAGACTTCGTTGAGAGCCGCTACAGATTCTTGGGCTTGCCAATCGTCCACGTTGATTTCCAACTTTACTTTAAGGGTATCTTGGTTTTCAATTGTGTAGGTAACAGGAATCTGTCTTGTTATTTCATTCATAGACAAGGAAAGGTTGGCTTTGCCTAATTTGACCTCACTGACTTTTCCTTTGATGGTATCGCCCAACTTCATTTTGCCAAAGAAGTGTTCGACAATTTTTTTATCTCGCTCACTGACTCCGGAATCCACACTGGAAGTTGCAATGCTGAAGCTGATACCATCAATAGCTTCTTCTATACTGTTGGCTTCCTTTGCCCCATTTACTGTTATTTCTTTAAACGTTCCTTTGACACCTAACTTTTCTACGTACTTGTAAGCAACCCATCCCAACTTGCTGTTGGTCGCATTGTAGGTAAATTGGCAAGATTTATTTGTCTCAGGTTTTTTACAATAGCTAAGTAGAGAAATTGCTAGTGCTAGCATAGAAATACAATATTTTTTCATGAGTTCTTCCTTTGAATTGATAAGATAAATTAGAAACAAGCTGCAAAACAAGGTGTTTTTGTAAATTAATTTTTGCCCCCACTCTAAAAGCCTGTCTGAAAACATAACTACAGGCTCTTGCAGCTTGCCTTATACATAAGAATTACTTATTTTTAGACACGCTGTAAGAAAGTTTGGGGGCGAAGGGCACTACTTAAAGGTTTCTACGCCGACACAACGGACATTGTAATAATTGGTGATTTCGAATCCAGAACCAATTTCTTTCACATAAGTGTCAAAGTACTTCCAACTTGTAGCATCTTTGTAGGCATAGCATTCTTGTTTTTTGCCATCGATAACAACCTCAGCTCCATCTACCGCCTTGACAATTTGACTTTTCTTTTTCTTTAATTTTTTTCCTTTGGACTTACCGCTTTCTCCCTCAGCGATCCACTTTAAAAACGCGTCAATATCTTTGTATTTAGGAGCAAAGCTCTCTTTAGGATCAGGCTTTTTCTCTTTGGGAGTGGGAGGGGGAGTACTACAAGCAACTGAAATGCCTAAAGTCAGAGTCAATACCATAAGTTGTTTTACCATAACTTACATCCTTCTATTGTTTTGGATTTAATCTATTGGCAAAGCAAGGTATGTCAATTGATTAAATTCAAAACTGGCTCGCAAGATAGTCCTTTAGCAGTTGGATATCCTCAGTAAAAAAAACGGGAACGGGCAAAGAGTCGTTGGCAGGGATAAAGCTAAAGGCATGGTCATAAAAGATGACCTGTTGTAGGTCTTCTACAGGATAGCGAAATAGTTCCTCCTCATGGGAAAAATCCAAAGATTCTACCTTGCTAAATAGAGTCGCAGAACCAATCCTCTTAAAGCCGGTAAAAAACTCTTCATTCCACTGGATATTTTTCAACTTGCGGTTGTCAAAGGGAATCTTTTTACCATAGTCCAAAAACAAAATTCCTGTCAGTTTCAATCCTGTTTCTGTTGCATTTCCACCAGTATTTCCTTTCTCCGCCCCAGGCAAGACAACAATACCAGTCCTCTGTTTGAGACGTCTGGGAGAGTCTTTTTTGGTCGAGAGATCGTTTATCGGAGCTTCGACTATTTCTGGAATTGGTTTCACTTCGAAGTCATGTGGAATGTTTCGTTCTTGGATCAGTCTCTCTTCAAAATCCGCATTGCTTTTACTCTCGGGATATTTCATATTGAACAGATCGGGTGATTGTTGTGTCGTACTCGTTTTTCTTGCAGAAGTTTTCTGCGGAGTATGTATGGGTTTGCTTGGAGTTTTGCTAACCCCCAGCTCTTTGGGGGGGGGCGTTTTTTTTCTCTGCTTCTGCTTGGGGGGACGAGAAAAAGAAAGTTTGCCAAATGCATAGAGGAAACAGACGATCCCTGCAAGAAATAATACCACACCTGTAATTATGTATCCTAACATCCTATTATAAGTATCTACATAAAAACTAAGTAGGTAAAGCAGTTTTTATTACTTTACAATTATTGCTTTTACAAAAATACTATCAGAGAGGGTAAACAATGTTAGATGACGAACAGGTAAGCATAAAAAACAAATTTTTTCGTTTTATTTTGGGAATTTTCCTTTTTATACTGGTGGGCGGGTTAATCCTTACTCTCATCCCTAACGATAACAGTAGTTTGATCCAGCTTTTGACTGGTAGTACCGACCTTACCGCTGGCTCCATCGGCGATAGGCCTATTTCTCGGCAATACTACCAAAACGCCCGGCGCGATTGCTCCTACCGTTACCAACAATTTTTAGGCAGCATGAAGCAAGAGCAAGTCAATTCCATTCTTGACAACTGTGCCTATACAAATATCAAACGTCTCAAGGTAGCCAGAATCATAGGAGAAACTATTGGTTTTGATGTATCTGCTTATAAGATCAAAAAACAGCTTTCCGATGAAGCCAGGCAAGCCTACAAACAGAGCAATGTCTCTGCTGGTTACTCTGAATCAGAAATACGCAATCCTAACGAAATATACCAAACTCTCCTACGACAAACAGACATTGCTTACCGCCGAGATGGCTACCTATTAGCTTCTATGTTTGGCCAATTTTTGAGTACAAACCTTCCCAATGATGCAGCGATTGCCCAGCTGGAAAAAGAAGCTGACTCTGTGAAATTATCACTCAACTATATATCTTTTTCTGACGATGAATTATTGAAATCTTCTCAAGAAGAGTTGAAGGTTCCAGAATCACAACTCAAGGCAGAGTATGACAAAGAAACAAAAGAGGGCAAAACTCCTAAAAACAAGGGAAAACTTGCTACTTTTGCAGAGCGTAAGGGAATTTTAGAAACTAAGCTCAAATCTAAGTTGAGACAAAAAAAGCTGACAGAATTGAAAGCAAAGCTAGATACAATGAAAAAAGAGGAAAACGGCTTCCAAAAAATAGCCAGTCTTTTGGGGAGCAAGGTCGAAAAAGTCGAAGATATTTCTTTAGCAGCTATCAATTCGAAAGAGAAACAAGAGAAATCTTCTGTTTTCCTTTCTGACTCAAAATTTATGCAAGACCTGTCCTCGGCTGACTTCTCTAAGAAAACAGTTGGAGGTCCTTACAAGGATGTTGGCTCCGATCACGGCGAGAATCAGAAGAGAATCGACATCCTGCGGACGGAATCAAACGCATCGCTGGCAGTTTTTGATACGTAGGCTACATCGTTTGATAGGTACTGTTTGGATC
>JBCCIA010000215.1:0-9913 GCA_039028475.1 Spirochaetota bacterium
AAGCAAGCCAAGCACCTCCGTGCCATCATGACGGAGCTTGGTTTTCCTCCTAGTGGCCCTACTCCACTCTGGATGGACAACAAATCTGCTATCAATATGATCAACGCCAAGGTCCCTACCGAGCGCTCTCGCCACATTGATATCCAACACTTTGCCATCCAAGACTGGGAAAATGCTGGTGCCATTGCCATGCATTTCATCCATTGCTCCATCAACCCCAGAGATGACCTCACCAAGCCTCTTGGCTGGGTCCTCCATGCCCGCCGCATCATGGGACACAAATAAGTGAGTTAGTAGAGACAGGTTTTAGGATACACTGTAAATAGTATTTTATTTTTCATTGCTATATTCATTCTCTAAAATATAGCAAAATATAGGTAGTGTCAATTATTTTTTTAAGAGTATCGACATTGTATTTTGTCCTTAATAAATCTGTTTCTGTTTCGTTAAGCTCCATTCTTCATCTAAAATGAGTCTCATATTCTTCATCTAAAATGAGTCTCATTGCTTCATCCAATAAAAATCATCCATGTCACGCCACCCAGTTTGCGAGAGTTCTATCGCTTTATTTCTAAGCCAAAGCTCTGCAATCCGCTATTTACGCGATCAGCTTTTCTTCTTATCCTAGCCCTTTCGATCCCAGTTATGAATCGGCTCCCAACTCTTGAGTTTTTCATAGGATAGGATGAGTTCATTGACCCGTTGCAAATAAATATCCAAAACCAGATCTGAAGGATTTATCGCTTTTACCTCGTGGATCAAGTCACGAGCCAGCTTCCAAGATTTATTACGGTAGTTATCTACAATCTCTTGCAGCTTAGATTTGGTCTGAATTTTTTTGGCAAAGCGTGGCAAATCCTCATGCATAATTTCATAGATCTTGGTTGGTTGGTTTTTACCGATCACCCGCACTTCGTCAATAAATCGATCTGTAAAGGTTTGCAAATTTTCCTCTTGTAGTTTTTGGTAGGCAGACTCGCTGATTAAAATTTCCGCACCATAGGTCTTTGTCAATGTTTCCAAACGAGAGGAAAGATTCACCACATCAGATAAAATTGTAGGCTCCATACGCTTCTCACCACCGATAATACCGATCATTACACTACCATAGTTGATGCCAATTCCGACACGTACCAATTGCGACAGGTTATCTTTGAAGTCGTCGTTCATACGCTCCAAGGCTTCCAACATTTTTTTGGCACACTGTACCGCATCGGTCACAGATTTAGGGAAAGCGGTCATGATTGCATCCCCTAAGTAGGTTAGGACATAGCCATCGTGCTCATGGATCACTGGTACGACGTAACTAAGAAATTGGTTGATAAATGAGATCAGCTCCGAAGGAGTCAACTTTTCGGAGATGGAACTAAAGGAACGCATATCGGTGAAAAGAATTGTTGTGTCTTTCTGAGCAGCGTCACCCAACTCAAATTCTTGGATGTTGACCTTATCGAGAGATTTTAAAAAGTCGGAGGGAACAAATTTAGACATACACTCATTGATAGACTGCAACTCGTCATTTTTATGTTTCAATTCTCCCATGAGCTCTTCCCTAGACTTTTCATTCATCTGCTGGCGGATCTCTTGGATTTTCTCTTCATTCAGATCAGGAGACTCTCTACGCAGTGCAACGGTAAAGTTCAACTCGGGCATAAATCCATTGGGATCTTCTAGAGAAATTTTAGAAAAGAAAGGGTTGTACATGGGAGCAAATTCTCGTGGCGAAGTCCAGACATGTGGGTTGAAAATAAAATAGATTTCCTTTTTCTTTTCCTCGTCATACGTTATATGCAAATACAAAGTCTGGCAAGAGTTGACAAGAATCTTGGTAATTTCTCCTATCGCAGTAGAAACTCTCGTACCACGCATGTGATCAAAATCCATAGACAAAAGAAAATAATACACCTTCTTACGAATCAAAATACCTATCGATTCATTGACGACATGCTGGCTACTGAAGTGAATCATAAAACCCTCATTATGGCACAGGTAGCATCATCTCTAGTTGTTCCATAACTTTTTACTATAGCAGTAGACAAGGCTTTCGCCGACATATACCTCCACTGCGGATGCTCATGAAAGTGGAAATTAGATTTTACTCCATCACTAGCAAACATATAAACATCCCCTACTTCAAACTCTTTGGTTTGGATACGAATCTCGCGTTTGAATTGGCCTACAATACCATCTTGGCAAAAGAAAGGTGATGTACTTGTAAAGGCCTTACAGTGGATATTGCCGATCCCTGCCCAAGTCGTTTCATTCTTATTAAAATCAAACCTACAAATCCCAGCAGCTCCTCCCCTAGTATTTTCCAAGGCTTGGTTCAAGTCTTGCATCAGCTTATATGGCAAACGAAATTCGGTTTTTATTAAATGTGTTTTGGCAATATCCGCCACATCGGCTGCTGCTGGGCCATGCCCCAATATATCTACAACGATACAAACCACATCTTCTAATTCTTGGCTATCTTCCTGAAAATACTTTTTGATCACAACGAGATCGCCGTTTCGTCTCTCTCCTAGGTATGGCCTAGAAAAATATTCACACTCATATCTCATTGTTTTCACCATAGCGTTTATACCTCTTGTGGTAGCCAAATGCGTGACGTCACAACTGTTCCCTTACCTACGTTAGATTCAATTTCAAATTCATCACTCATCCGCTTGATACCAGGCAAACCCAAACCAAGTGTTTTTCCGGTACTATACTTGTCCTGAAGGGCAATCTTTATATCAGGAATTCCCGGACCATTGTCACGTGAAACGATTTCCAAACCTTTATTCTGAAACTTTTTGACTCGGCGCAACGTAACGGTTCCTTGCTCGGCATACTTAATTAAATTGTAAGACAATTCAGAAACGACTGTTTTAATTATACCAATAGAGTTGCTAGAAAAACCTGTTTCTTCGGCATAGTTGGAAGAATTGAGAATGGCCTGAGTAACCGAAGCCTGGTCATTGATATATAGCTTTAGCACTTACAAACTCCCATCTTGCACAATCTCTTCTTCTGCAGCTATATCGCTTTCTTCCCATATATCTTCCTCCTCTGGTGAATCCATCGGTTCTACATCCTCTGCTTGCAAGTCATCTATTTCTTCTTGTTCAAATTCATCCATTATAAGAAAATCAGCTTTTTTGAACTCTCGGATAGCATTTAATGCTGTTGACAAATTGAGGTAAGAATCGATGCTCTCCACATCAAAATCTAAGGCAACCAGAGTGGAAACAATTCCCGCCTTCAAACCAGAGAAGAGAATTTTCACTCCCATCAACTGTAACATATCTTTTATTTTCTGGATATGGACAAATTCGAACCTATCTATATGAGAAAGGTCAGAGAAATCAAAGATGACATAATACACTTCGTGCAGGTGTACAGACTGTAGAACTTGCTCACGAAAGTTGCCTAAACCAGCATCGGTTGTATTGCGAGGGATCGTAGCAATCAGGGCTTCATCGATGATTTGGAAGAAGGCTTCTTTCAAAGTAAAACTATTTGATTGTTTCCTTCAAAGAAAGACCTACCTTCTTCAAAGCTGTTTTGAAAGCATGGCGCAGGGTAGAGGTGGTAATGATACTACCTACATCAATGCCAAGCTCTACAATTGTCTGTGAAATTTCTGGTGAAATCCCTGAAATGATAGTTTCACAACCCATAAGTTTTGTCGCCTTGGTAATCTTGATCAAATGATTCGCAACCGCAGTATCCACCACTGCAACCCCGCTAATATCAATGATAGTAATGGCTGCCTGGGTTTGGGAAATTTTGATGAGAATCGAATCCATAATGTCTTGGGTACGCTTAGAATCCATCACCCCCACAATCGGTAGCATCAAAATCCCTTCCCAAATAGCTGTAACTGGGGTAGACATCTCCATCAATGCCCTGTTTTGCTCGGCAATCTTTTCATTGGTCAGGGTGTTAAATGTATCTACAATAATCGTGGTATCGAGGTGCAACCTTCTAGTAAAAGCCAGCATAGTATCGAAAGCCTTGTTGCCCTTCTCCATCGCACGGATACGAGTTGAAAAGGAAGAATAAAAATTGCTAACACCGGCAAAGAAAATCGTTAAGGAGAGGCCGATCTTTGCGTGTGCCATACCAATTCGTTTGCGACTGGTAATGTAGTGCTCGTCCACAGGTGAGTTGAAGAAGTCCTTCCAATATTTGAGCTGCATTCCCTTCACTTGCTTGAGAAACGCGGGATCGGAAAAATACACCTCATATTCAGGAGTTGTCTCCAACCAATCGTAGAATTCGTTTAAAAGTTTCGAAAACTCGTGCTCTAGTTTTGTTCCTGCTTCTTTCAATAGCTGGATATCTTCTTTAGATAAATCATGGGAGTGGAGCAAATGCTCTGTTTCATTGCTTATATCTTCAAATTCAAGTTCTTGTGACATCAATCCTTCCTATTGGATGTTTTATTTTGGTATAGGATGTGATTGGAAAATAGCAAGGAAAAAAGACTGGCAAATTCTATATTTTCTGTAGGCTTCAGCACTCCCTATGGCCTCTCAGAAGGCAAAAATCGGCTACTATTTGCAAACTTTCAAACGAATACACCATTTTGTTCTTTTAAGAGATTTTCCAAGGGTAAAAAGAGTGGTGATGGCAATTGAGCAGGTGTAAACCACCGCCATTCCTTACATTTTTGCGGTTCTAATAACTGAGGCTCTCCTGCGTGCGATTCTGCGGTATAAAAAAGGGTAATATAATGCTTTTGTTCTTGGGTAAATATATCATTGGTGAAATTCAATTTCTTGATATTTTCTACCTCTAAACCAGTTTCTTCTGCCACTTCTCGCCTAATGGTATCCATTGGATCTTCTCCATATTCAATATGCCCACCAGGCAAAGCCCAAGTATCTGCCCCATGGCTGCCGGTTCGCTTACCCAGTAGAACTTTATTAGCACGACAAATGACAACACCTACCCCTACTCGCACAACTTGTTGCATACAAACTCCTGTTTTTTATGCAAGACTTCGACCTCTAAAATAACTTACAGACTTCAGAGGCCGATACAAAACCAGATACTATTTAAAGATAAAACCTGACTTCCATTTCCCCCAAGAACGCGATTTGATCCCATTCTTCTCGCTACCTTCGTATTTATCTTGTCCAGATACGACTTCTAAAGTTGCAGATCCACCTGACTTAGAAATTTTACCAGAGTGAATTGCCGCAGCGCATATAGCTGAATCGGAAGTATAGGATTTGACCCCCCAAACAGATCCACCACAATTTGCAGGACAGGTTATTTTCAATGTATCTCCTAACTTTAAGCCTACTGCACCGATTTTTTGTGTACAAGTTACAGGTTTTCCTTTTTTACATTGGGTTGTAAAAATAGCAACTATTGCTAGACTCAATAACATAATTCTATATTTCATATATTTACTCCTAAAACTATCCATCAATCATATATTTCCTATATACTAGCAAGGATTTTTTCAAACAAACAGCTCTGATTGATAAAAATTCACAAATACTTCTACCAGTTTGTCTCTATAAACAAGAGAGATAAGACACATGAAACACACAGTCATATTTTTTTTGGCAATTCTCATTGGCAGTACCTGTAAAAGCCCCATTGTAAAAAGACAAAAGAAATCTAGTCAGCCCAGTAAACAAACGAAACCAGAAAAGAAGACCAAAAAAACGCCTGAACTGTTGTCACAATCAGAACTAACCTACATATCACAACTCAGGAAATTAGCATCATGGAACAAAACAGGGAAATACAAAGGCATCCTCTCCTTAGACAAAGTTCAAGTCATTCGGCTGATTGCAATAGAAGAAGAGAACTTTGATCTATCCACTCTTGCAATATTTAAAAATTTGCGAGAACTGCATATCAACCAGAGTCAACTATCTGATTTACCCACTTCATTAGTAAAATTACAACAATTGGAAAAGCTCAACTTAGCAGACAATCATTTCACAGCTATACCAAGTTGGATTTGCAAACTAAAAAACTTGCGTGTTCTAAATATGGCAAGGAACCAACTACAAATGTTCCCCAAGTATTGTAAGCTAACTACTCTAAAAGAATTGGATCTTTCTGACAACCAACTAAAAAAATTACCAGAGTTTATTGATAAACTACAAATATTGGAACATTTGCAAATAAGAAATAATTTTCTTTCTCTACTTCCAACTTCTATAAGTAAACTAGTAAATTTAAAAACTCTAAATGTAGCGCACAACCAGTTAGCAGTTCTACCAAACTCTATTGTAAAATTAGATAAGCTAGAGAATTTAAACGTATCCCATAATTTACTCTATTCTTTACCAAACCAGCTCGGTAGCTTAAAAAATCTAACAACACTACAAGGAATGAACAACCGTTTATCTTTACTTCCTTCATCAATACATGCATTGCAACAACTAACTGAGTTGAATGTAGCCCGAAACCACTTGCGTTCGCTACCAAATCAGATAGGAAACCTAAACTCCTTAAAAAAACTCTACTGTGAAAACAATTCCTTAACAATATTACCACCTACTTTCACAAAATTAAAACAGTTAGAAGTGTTACGCTTATATGATAATAAAAATATTATCTATTCTCCTGAACTTTTGAGAAATTGGGAAGCGATAACAAATGCTAGTGAGGAAACTACTTTGCTATTTCCTGGAGAAACTGTTGTCGATGCCCAATATGCACCAAAGAAAACAAGCCATTACATTCTCTCTCAGTTAGAAAACTATAAATGTATCCGAAGCAACAAAGAATATGATTTATCTGGGTGTATTCTCAGAATCTATCATAATAATAAGTTTGTACGTAAGGTCGAACACATTTATCCAATACGATGGAAAAACGAAACAACCCTCTACCTTGGCGACTTTTATAGCAACCAGATCCAAAAGTACTCTCTTACCTACAACATCTTTCACGCTAAACACCCGCTTCTACTTGAAAAACCTGTCTACAATCCAGATAAAACATACTACTATAAAATCTTCAATAACTCTAAAAATTATATCGATTGTCGCAACGTATACCCCAAATATAGCGATGTAGAAACAAAAACAGAAAACGATGATACAGAAGTCGAGGAGTCAGAAGAAAAAGAAGTCCATGCACAGTTAAAGTCTATTCAACGAAAACCCACACGAAGGTATTCAATCGTAACATGGAAGTAGATGGATGGTTCAATACTCATACTCTGGTGCAGTGGCAAAGAATCCATGATCCAGCAAAAGACCCACGAGCAATAACTTTCGATATTTTTACCCAAAAGATGAAAAAAGTATACCTACTAAGTTTCGCCATGAACCAAAAATATAAAATTTTTCGCAAGAGAAACAAGAAAGTACCCACATATACAGTAGAAGGAATCAAATCGCTTTTAAAACACCAATTGCATGTTCCTAACCCAGAACTAGTAGCCGATTTAGAAAAGCAAAAAAAACTCGATGCTTTTTTCATGGATGAAACGATAGAAAAAGTCGAATATTCTCCACACAAAAAATACTATTACATTCTATCTAAAAAGAATGATGAGGTGATTGTAAGAATTTATGGCAATAATCGACTTGTAAGGAAAGTTGAACATATGTATCCAGATAAATGGATAAATGACTTCGTCTTAGATTTGGGTGCAAGTTTAGAAGGAAAACAACAGACATATGATATTCGCAAGGATAACAATCCACATCTATTGGAAAGGCGAATATACAACAAAAGCAAAACATTCTACTACCAAGTATTTACATTCGGCTTTGTCAATTGTCACAACGAGTATATAGGAGAGCCAGGTGAAGGACCAAAATCATGCCTCTTCAAACTATACAATGCAAAAACCAACCAAGTCATTTTTTCACGAACCATGGAAGCTAAATGGTTCGATAATACTCGGATTCTATCGTATGCTTTTTACGGTGATGCAGGCTATAGTGAAGAAAGAAAATCTTTGATAGACATCCATTCCTTAGAAACAGTAGCTAAACTCAAATTTTCTGATTCGATACTAGTACCATCTTCTCCAAATTATAAAGTTACAGCTAGTTTAGAGTACGAAAATAAAAATGTATCTTCTTCTATCCAACTTACGTTAACAAGAAATGAACAAATTGTAGAAACATTTAGAGGGTACAAGGCTACATTTGGTGCAAAAAAGTTCAAACTTCTCAAAAACGAGGTTTTTCAAAGACAGCAGATTTGCTTTCTAACGGATGGAACAACCTACTGCGTCAACAATACCAATGGAGTGATTGAGCAAAAATGATGGCTATAAAGATTCGATACATGAAACACATTGTTATATTTTTTTTGGTAATTCTTATTGGCAGTACCTGCAAAAGCTCCACTGTTAAAAAACAAAAGAAATCTAGTCAGCCCAGTAAACAAACGAAATCAGAAACAAAAACCAAAAAAAAGCCTGATCTGTTATCACAATCAGAACTAACCTACGTATCACAGGTCAAGCAATTAGCAGCTTGGAAAAAGGCAGGCAAATACAAAGGTATACTCTCCTTAGATAAGGTTAGAGTCATTCGGCTTAC
This sequence comes from Spirochaetota bacterium, assembly GCA_039028475.1. Classification (GTDB taxonomy): domain Bacteria; phylum Spirochaetota; class Leptospiria; order Leptospirales; family Leptospiraceae; genus JBCCIA01. The sequence goes on from JBCCIA010000215.1 coordinate 8,520, forward strand.
TACAATCGAAGAGGAGGAGAATTTTGACTTATCTATTCTTGCAATATTTACAAACTTGCAAGAACTCCATATCAACAAAAGTAAACTATCTGCTGTACCTGCCTCTCTGGTAAAATTACAACAATTGGAAACACTCAACTTAACAAACAACAAAATCACGATTATACCAAGTTGGATTTGTCAACTGACTTCTTTATCCGAATTGAATCTTTCCAACAACCAAGTAAAAACACTACCAGACTCAATAGATAAGCTACAAGAATTAGAAAACTTACAAATAAGCAATAATTCTCTTTACCAACTACCAGCTGCTTTAGGAAAACTGCAAAATTTAGAAACTCTAAACCTAGCAAACAATCGCTTACAACTTCTACCAAACTCTATAACAAAATTAGAAAACTTAAGAAATGTAAATATATCCTATAATTTGCTTTACTCCTTGCCAAACAAATTAGGAAATCTCAAAAGCCTAGAAAGCCTACAATTAGAAAATAACCGTTTATCCTCACTCCCTCGGTCTATACATACATTACAACAGCTAGAAGAATTAAATGTTGCCAGAAACCGTCTGCGTTCCTTACCAAACACTATTGGCAACCTAGCTGCCTTAAAAAAACTTTACTGTGAAAACAACTACTTAACAGAATTACCACCCGCATTCTTAAAATTAAAAGAATTAGAAATACTGCGATTATTTGGTAATGAAAAGATAGTTTATCTACCTGAGTTTGTTTGGAATTGGAAAGAAATAACAACCGAAAGTGATGAAAACCCACAGTTATTTCCTGGAGAAACTCTTGTCGATGCACAATATTCACAAAAGAAAACAAGTTATTATATTCTTTCTAAGCTGGGAAAGTATAAATGTATCCGCAAGAGAGAAGAATATGATCTATCCGGCTGTATCCTAAGAATCTACCATAAAAATAAACTTATACGTAAGGAAGAACATATCTATCCAATACGATGGCAAAACGAATCAACGTTCTACCTCGGTGAGTATTATGGCAACCAAATTCAAAAGCATTCTCTTACCTACAATATCTTTCGTGGCAGACACCCACTTTTAGTCCAAAAGCCCGTCTACAATCCAGACAAAACATACTACTATAAAATCTTTAATAATTCTACAAATCATATTGATTGTCGTAATGTATATCCAAAGTATAGTGAAAAAGAAACAAAAGAAGATGGAAGTATAGATGAAGTAGAAAATAAACGAGGTGGAAGTACTTGCACTGTCAAAGTTTATGCAAACAAAACTCATATAAATGTGTTCAACCGAAACATGGAAGTAGATGGATGGTTCAATACACGTACCTTAGTGCAATGGCAAAAGATCCAAGATCCAGCAAAAGACCCACGAGCCATAACTTTCGATATTTTTACCCAAA
>JBCCIA010000216.1:0-9909 GCA_039028475.1 Spirochaetota bacterium
GGCATTATCATTTTAATTGAGACAAATAGATCTTATTTGTTTGAGAAAATAATATCCAGGATTTAAAAAATAGACCTTTTATAAATCGTCTGTGATTGGATACATATGTCGAGAAGTTATTATATATGATCCTTTTGAGCTTCTGGGTATTCACAATTCCTTGCACTGCTTTACCATCTCAAGAAAAGAAAAACAGCAATTCTAAAATTGCCACAAAGTTCCGTAAGTTGCTTTTGCAAAGTAAAGGTCGACGTGAAGGCTGGAGGAGTATTCTCCGGGTAGCACGTTATGATGGTGAACTACGACGTCAACTACGACAAGCTGGAACCTATCCGAGTGGTTCTTCAAGTGGTTGGATTTGTGGTAAAACGAATAAACAGAAATTAAAATTGGCGGCAGCCGTTGCAAGAGGAGGAGATTATGACTGGGCTAAAGCTCTATTTCGAGAACAACTTCATGCTAATCGCAAACGACTTGCACACGGAGACAAAGATATATGTTATGCTCTGATTGCCCTCAAGTACGGCCCCAAACTGTATGCAGCAGGATTAAAATCTCCGGCTCGAAAAGCAGTAGAAAAAGCTGCCTCTTTGTTCTCGCTGAAGAAAATACCTCGATCTGAGCGAAAAAATGATTATTATGAGGTAAAAGCGTTAAGTGCAATTGCTTTGGTAGGTGTAGATAAAGAAAAAGCAGGTCTTGCATTAATGTTGCATATGTTACAAGACGCCGAGCATTTAGCAAAGCAAGAAAAACATTCACAAGCCCAAGAGATCCTAGAACTCTGGTTTCTTGCTGCTGCTAAAATTCGCAGTCGCTTGATGCCACCATTGATTCGCAAAGCTCACGTTCTACTCCCATTGAAGTCATTCCGCCGCAAGACAAGGATGTACGCCGCAAAAGCCATGACAAATAATGGGCTTAAAACTGGCTCCATCAAAGACATACTTACAGCTATCCAATGGTGGGGAGCTGGGAGACTTGGTATTGAACAGTACGATAGCCTATATGCAATCGCCTGGGAAGTCTGTGCCATTTCTGATTCCAAACGTCTTTTGCAAACTTTGGAAACAAAACTACCACAATCTATCACCGAAGGAGAACCTCCCGGAGTTATTTCCTCACAGCTAAGCCTAGAAGCCGTTCGTGGTTGTTTAGCGAAAGGAAAAAAACGAGATGCACATCGGCTGCTCATACGTGCTTGGAATGTTCACCATACTCAAGTCGCAAAAATGCAACCTCGTTACAGCATAACATTTCTGTATGACTTTACCAAACTGAGCCAAAAAACAGGTCTCAATAGCGAAATAAAAAGCCAGGTGCTAATCATGGCTGAGCGAATCCAAGCCTCTGATTATTACAGCCACCGTAAGGCTGAATTGTATGTATTGCTTAATAAAGCCGACAAAATCAAGCCATTCATAAAGCAACTCAAAAGCTCCAAGAACAAGAATCTGGCTTGGACGTACGCGGCTCAGGGTTATATCACCTTGGGTGAAACTAATGCAGCCTTACTGGCGATGAAACAAATCACAGACGTGTCTCAAAAAAAATCCTTTTCTTTTAGCTCTGATGAGAATAAGGATATTACCAGAGCTATTGTTTTAAATGCACGTTTAGGACGATGGCAAGAAGCACAACGCTTACTCCTTCTTGTCGGCGAAAACAAATATCCGGCCTTACTTGCAGACTTACTCCTCATCAGTTTAGGTATCTATGACTCAAATAAATTGTATTTTTTGTAATTATCAAAAACTGTATAAATTACAAACTTTCGTGACAGCAATGATTATATAGAATCAAAGACATTTTATAAAAGTTCTATTTTTTAAATTCTGGATATTATTTTTTCAAACCAATAATATCTATTTGTCTCAATTAAAAATATATGAGAAAGATAATGCCAGTAGATATTTTTAAAACTATATTATATATAATCCTTTTGAGCTGCTGGGTATTCACAATCCCTTGTAGTGCTCTCCCTTATCAGAAGAAGAAAAACAATTCTGAAATTATCAAGAAATTCCGTAAATCGCTACTGCAAAGTAAAGGCCAACACAAAAGTTGGAGTAATATTCTTCGAGTAGCTCGCTATGATCATGAATTGCGACACCAACTACGGCAAATCGGAGCCTATCCAAGTCCTTCTTCACATGGTTGGTTTTGCACTAGAACCAACGAATACAAACTAGAGTTAGCAGAAACTGTTGCATGGAGTGGTGATTATGACTGGGCTGCAACTCTATTCCTAGAACAGCTTTATGCCGACGAAGGAATTAACAAAGATTTTTGTTACATTACGATTTCTCTAAAGTACAGTCCAAAATTATACACCGCAGGATTAAAAACATTAGCTCGTACAACTTTAGAACGAGCTATATCCTTAATGAAACCTCTTAAATCTAAAGACGCTCAAGATTATCAGATGAAAGCACTAGTTGCTACAGCATTAATAGGAGTAGGTCACAAAGAAAAAGGTCTTGCACTGATGTCGCATATGCTACAGGATGCTGAGGATTTAGTAAAACAAGGAAAACATTCACTAGCACAAAAGATCTTGAAAAATTGGTTTTTTGCAGCAACTAAATTTCATAGTCGCTCGATGCCACGACTGATTCGCAAAGCACATGGTCTTCTTCCATTGAAGTCATTCCGACCAAAAACAAGAATGTACGCCGCGGAAGCCATGACAAATAATGGGCTTAAAACTGGCTCCATCAAAGACATACTTACAGCTATCCAATGGTGGGGAGCCGAACGAACTGAAATAAATACACTGAATAGTCTTGAGGATATTGCTTGGGGAGTTTGTACAGTTTCCGATTCTAAACGCTTGCTTAAAATTTTAGAGTCGCAGCTTCCGCAATCCATCACTAAAAACTCACCTGGACCCATCGACATCCCTTCCGAGCTAAGCCTAACAGCTGTTGAAGGTTGTCTGAATAATGGGCAAAAACAAGATGCACGTCGATTACTCACACGTGCCTGGAATGTCCACCATGCTCGGCTTACTTCCATACGGCCTCGTGAAAGTATAACATTTCTTGTTGATTTTGTTAAACTGAGCCAAAAAATAGGTATCGACATCGAAATAAGAAGTCAGGTTCTATCCATGACTGATCAAATCAAAGCCTCCGATTATGTCGCTCCCCGCAAAGCTAGCATATATGGATTACTGAATAGATATGACAAAGTGGAGACGCTCACAAATCAGCTAAAAGAAATCGAATATCAAAACCTTGCCTGGACATATGCAGCTCAAAGTTACATCACCCTAAACAAAGCCGATATGGCCTTATTGGCTCTGCAACGTATCATGGATGTCAAAATGAAAAAGTCCTATTTTTCTAGTACCGAAAAAGATATACTTAAAAGAACCATCCTCCTCAATGCACTTTTGGGACGCTGGAAGGAAGCAGAAGACTTACTCATTTCCAGTGGTAAAAGCAGAAATCCAGATTTGCTAGCAAGTCTCTTGCTCATTAGTTTAGGCCATTATGATGCAAGCGAATTGGATTATCTCTAGTTTTTAGAAAAATATTTTATATCAAAAAACCTTAAAAGTTACCCTTTTTTGTAGTTTTTTTATCTTTTTTTGATTCCAATTATAATTGTAATAAAAGTGAAAAGTTAGGTGCTGTGATATGTTACTTTAGTTGAAATAAAAATTTTATTGGAGTAAATAACAAGGGTGAACTTACAATCTCGATTTTTTCTTTTCCTTTTGTTGTTGTGCGGGCCACTTTGTGTTTCGTGTAACCAAGCAAAATTGATAAGTGGAGCATCTCTGGAACTTGCTCTATTGCGTTTTGTTTCCGTTTCGGATTCTTCCTCCATTTACGTTATCTATCCGAATACAGATATTTCTCTGACTACTGGTGCGGCAACAGCAAATACTCCAGAATACGCAAATGTGACAAGTTTTGCAGTTACTCCTACACTCCCCGATGGACTCAGTTTGGATACGAGTACAGGGAGCATAAGCGGAACTCCCACAACCTCACAAGATAGAACCGAGTATACCATCATTGCCAGAAATGATAATGGTGAAAGTACAACAGTACAATTCTTTATTACTATTTCTTCTACAGCTATTAGCCTTTTTTATTCTTCGGCTTCCTATGCTTATGCTGTGGGTAGCTCTGTTTCGATCGCAGCAACAACTTCAGGAACAATTACCTCTTGTACTTCTAGCCCATCCCTACCTTCCAGTTTAGCAATCGACTCTTCCAATTGTAACATCAGTGGGGTTCCCAATTCCACTAGTAGTGATACAACTTATACCATCACTGCAAGCAATGATAGTAATAGCACTTCTACCAGTTTTAGCCTTGTCATTGATTCTTCCAGTATAAGCATTTCTTATTCACAAGCATACAGCTATTCTGTAGGAGATTCTGTTTCTATAACTCCCACAACCTCAGGGACAATTACCTCGTGTACTAGTAGCCCCTCTTTGCCTTCCAGTTTATCTCTGGATTCTACAAGCTGTGCTATCACAGGAACTGCAACTGTGATGAGTGAGGACACAACCTATACCATCACTGCCAGTAACTCAGTAACATCTAGCTCGACTTCTACAAATATCGCGATCGATAACACTTGGGTGCAGGATGCATATCTCAAGGCTTCGAATGCAAGTAGTAGCAACTTTTTTGGCTTTTCTGTAGCAATGGGTAGTAGTTATGCGATTGTTGGTTCCTACGGAGAATCCAATAGTTCTACTGCTATCAACAATACCGACAATGGCTCGATCACAGTAACGGGAACTGCAGCCAATGCCGGTGCTGCCTATGTTTTTAAGCGAGACAGCAGTGGTGACTGGATCCAAGATACTTACCTAAAATCCTCAAATTTAGGGCTGGGAGATCAGTTTGGTCGTTCTGTTTCGATAAACGGTGATTATGCAATTGTTTCAGCTCGGTATGAGGACAATAACCTCGCTTCTATTATCAATACAGATGCTAGCCCTAGTTCTGATTCTGGAGGTGCAGGCAATTCAGGTGCAGCCTATATTTTCAAGCGGGATAGTACGACAGGGGACTGGTCACAGGATGCCTACCTCAAGGCATCTAATAGTGGAATCAATGATTATTTTGCTTCTGTTGTTGCCATTTATGGCAATACGGCGGTTGTAACAGCCTTGGGAGAAGACAATGATTCTACCTCTATCGTCAATACAGATAACGCTTCTATTACAGATTCTGGAACAGCATTAGAGTCTGGTGCAGCCTATATTTTCAAACGCAATACTGTCGGAGGGTGGGATCAAGATGCTTACTTAAAAGCGTCCAATTCGGAAGACAATGACTTTTTTGGCACAACCGCCGCCATAAGTAGTGACTATATAGTTATAGGAGCCCATCTAGAGAACAATGCTTCTACTTCTATCAACAATACCGATGATACATCCATCACCGACAGTGGAACAGCGGCTTCCTCTGGTGCTGCTTATGTTTTCAAAAAGGATAGTGGTGGTAATTGGATCCAAGATGCTTATCTCAAAGCCTCCAATACAGGAGCAGCCGATCGTTTTGGCCAATCTGTGGCGATTCGTGACGATTATATCATCGTAGGGGCTATAAATGAGTCGAATACCTCAACCTCTATCAACAATACCGATAATACATCCATCACAGATATAGCAACAGGCGGTAACTTAGGTGCTGCCTATATTTTCAAGCGGGATAGTACTACAGGCGACTGGTCTCAAGATGCCTATCTCAAGGCTTCCAACGCAGAAAACAATGACTATTTTGGCTCTTCCGTAGCCATCAGCGGCAACTATGCCATTGTTAGTGCTTTGGGTGAGTCCAATAGTTCTACCTCTATCAATAATACAGATAACGCATCTATCACAGATGCCGGTACCGCCACTTCTTCAGGTGCAGTTTATATCTTTAAGCGCAATAGTACTACAGGCGACTGGTCTCAAGATGCCTATCTAAAAGCCTCCAATGCGGAAGCCAGTGATTCTTTTGGTAATTCTATAGCTATTGACGGAGATTATATAATTGTAGGTGCTTATTCAGAAGGCAACGGCTCTACCTCAATCAACAATACCGATAACGCATCCATTACAGATGCGAGTTCAGCCAGCCAGGCTGGTGCTGCCTATATCTTTCGCAGAAAGTAGTGTATCGCTAAGAACTGCCAGCATTACCAGAATTGTGTCAGCTTAGCACTGTAGTAGTTTTCCAGCTGAAAGTACTGTGTTACATTTGTTCTACGAAAGGATATGTCAGGGGTAAACTGCAATGAGGAAGTCTTCTTTGTTTCCGTATCCTCACGATTGCTCCCCGAAAAAAAGTACGCGTCTATAAGGTTGTAAACGTAGAATGCACCAAGAGCAGTAATAGCAGCAGCATAGTTCTCTCTTGTTATGGAAATTTCTTTGCGCCTATCTTGGTAGTTTAGATAGAGATTGTAGGTCAGAAGGTCTGCTGTAGATCCACCGCTTTGCTCTGTTAGCGAAGACCTAAGAAAATTATTCACTAGAGGAAAAGCAAGTTGGAAGGAATCAAAACTCCTTTCTACGCTTGCAGCTCTATCGTCGAGATAACCTACCAGGGAACCCAAGCCTAGAAATCCTGTCAAAAACAGCCTACCCTTTCTTTTTTCCCCCGCATACCCCTGTCCCCAACCTGGGAGAAGAGCCGAACGCCAGAGTCTTGCGATTGCATCGGTTTGCTTCTTACTCTCTATTTTAGTAGGTGAATTCCATCTTTTGGCCTCCCCATAGGAGTGGTAAGCATCGAGAGCAAGCAGGCCAACTGCAAGGCTTACGGGAATAGCAAGATTCACTTGGCTGGAGGAAGGCAGAGGAATGATACCAGAGTTACGGATACGTGTTTGGGTTTGGTACACCCGTAAAGCTACCACCACCGTTGCTACTTCTAGTACAGAAAACAACGCTCCATTGGCATAATCTCCGGTACGGTACAAACCACTATAACCTGGGATAAGCGATAGTGCAGCAGTAGTCGCTGGGTCTATTCTTTTTCTCATATTTCTCTTATCTTCTCTCTGGGACTTTCGTTTTGCAATTTCCTTTTTACTAGGAGTATCCGCTGCGAGGGAAAAGGAAAGGTATGAGCTTAGAAGAATTATAAGGTATAAAGTTTTCAAATTATTGTTTTTGCTATCCTTGGGGCGTTTGTTACTATATTTCCCAAGAACTGATTTTTGTATAGAAATATTACAAAAGAAATGTCTTAATTCTTCCAATCACTAGGGCTATAACCCGTCTTCTTTTTGAATACTTTTGAAAAATGCTGTGGGTATTCAAAGCCAAGACTGTAAGCAACCTGTGCCACATTGAAATCTGGGTTGAGTAACATGTCTTTTGCTCGATCTACAATATGTGCGTAGATATGATCCTGCGTACTCCTACCTGTTTCCTTTTTCAACAGATCACCGAGGTAATTGGGGCTATAGTTTAATCTTTCTGCAAAGTATTTTACATTGGGTATACCATTCTGCCGGGCAAAATTACCTTCGTACCACTTTCTCAGAAGGGATCGAAATTGATCTACAACGTCTTTGTTTACTGATTTTCGGGTATTGAATTGCCTACTGTAAAAGCGTTTGCAATACCCTAGTAAAAGTTCTAGGTTGGAAAGGATGATTTCCATGCTGTAATCATCTGGGTTGAGACTATATTCATAGCCAATCGCTTGCACCACGTTTTCAATACTTTCTTTCTCCCTTTCTGACATATGTAAAGCCTCGTTGGATTCGTAGCCAAAAAAACTATAGTCCTGCATATTTTCGTAAATAGCATGCCCACGTATCAGATCCGGATGAAAGTACAAACCCCAACCTTCGTGATGGGATGACTTACTATCGTCACGATTCTCTACTACTTGTTCCGGCCCTAAAAATACCAAGGTTCCTTCCTCAAAATCATACGTTCCCCTTCCATATACGAGTTCCCCAGATGAATGTTTTTTCATCACAATACTATAGAGGGTCATAATAATAGAAACATTGAGTAAGTTTGCTCTAGCTTTTGTTTTATCAATTTTACTAAAATCGATAAAGGAGATCAGCGGATGTAAGGGTTTAGAATATCCAATACTATCGTGCAGTTGACTAATACTCTCGATCCTATAGATTTTACTCATACTCTTCTCCTTGCATTTTCTACGACTATTGAAATTGGCTCATAAGAATCTTATCAAAGATCCGGTCACCCAAATATTTCCTCATAAACATCAACGGTTTGGCAAATGCACCGGCTACATATCTGGTTTTGGGCTTTTTGCTATGCACGGCTTTTAAAATTAAGTTTGTAATCACGCTAGGTTGCGATAACTGTCCTTTTTCATTGATTTCTTTAGTGGATTGGATAACCTTTTGCAAAGCATTGGCATAAGGACCATTTGCAATGTCTCCCTGCAAGTTGTCCTGAAAAACATTACCAAATTCTGTAGCGATTCCACCAGGTTCTACAATCACCACATCTACGCCAAAAGGCAATAGCTCAACCCTAAGGCAGTCACTCCATCCTTCTAACGCGTGTTTGGTAGCATGGTACCAGGCTCCCATAGGAGTGTACATTTTGCCACCCATAGATGAAATGTTGATAATCGTACCTGATTTTTTCTCTCTCATACCGGGAATCACTTTTTGTGTTAGGCTGGCAAGGCCAAAAATATTGACTTCAAACTGTCTTCTTGCCTTGTCGATAGGAACCTCTTCTACTGTGCCGTATACAGCATACCCTGCGTTATTGATCAATACATCCACTTTGCCCTGTTCCTGCAAAACCTGATCTACGGCGTTTTGGATTTGCGATTCCTCGGTTACATCCATTGCAATCGCCTTGCCACCTGCTTTTACAATGTCTTGCATCTTTTCCACTCTTCTCGCCAGACCATATACGATGTGGCCTTTTTTCAACAACTCCAGTGCAAAATCTTTACCCATACCAGAAGATGCACCCGTTACCATAATGACTTTTTTATCCATCACTTTCTCCATTGCTCCATACTACTGTTTCTATTTCTGTTCCCTACTATAGCACATAGGAGTACTCGTGTAAATAAACGATTCACTATTTTCTGTGTACATTTTCCAGAAAGTGGGACAAATTACTCACAAAGCTCATTCTCGTTCCTTATTGCAAAGGTGCATTCGGTACAATAAACCTACCTCAATTTGATAAACTCTCCGTACATCCAGGCAGTATTGCCATTTTTGACTGTCACATAGTACCAGTAGTTGTTCCATTTTTTTACCCGCTTCTTTTTTAAAGTTCGAGCGATTAAAGTTAGTTCCCTATTTTTTGGAACAAATTCATAATTGTTTTCTGTGTCAAAGTCAGAGTAGGAAATTTTATCTGAAGTCACATCTGGCTTTTCTCTCATATTAACACCATCAGCAGTTTTTGCTGCTACCATTCCCAGCAAAAATACTTGACGCCCCTGGAATGAAACAATTTCTCCTTTTTTTTTGGCTGAACCAATCGCAAAATTGACAGATTCCCAGTCCCAAACAACAGGTTCTTTGACAGAGGTAGATTTGCAAACTAAGTAATAGGCATAAAACAGATCGTTAGGAAACTCTTGTATTTGGCAAAAACCTTCTCCCATTGTCTTCTGGCAAGAGATTTGTTGAACGTCCGTTTCTTCGTGTTTACATACATTAGGTTTGAAATAAACTATCTGCTTTTTGATTGTATAAGTACCTTCGTTATAGAACAGTTTTCCTGGAGCAGCGTGTCTCATTTTATATCGATTGTTTTTTTGGAAACTCAGTATAAAGTCGTGCAGAGGACTGGCATTGACAAAGCGACCTAAGAGGGACGACTTACTTAAAATTGGTTTGTCTTTATTAGTATTTGCTTTTTCTACTGGTTTCTCTTTGGTTTTAACGACTTGTTTCTGTGTTTGTTGTAGGTTTGCA
>JBCCIA010000217.1:0-9905 GCA_039028475.1 Spirochaetota bacterium
CCGGTCGGGCCTATTGCAGAGTCCCACGAATTCCACGGCGATGCAACCGACGCACCGGGCAGTGACTCAGGCCGCCATGCGGCGGCCTGAGTGAAACCCTTGTAAAAGAAAAACGTCTGCCATTTTCTACAGCAGTGATTTTTTCTGGAATCAAAGAAACCCTTACAAATCCTATATCCAGAACGTATACAATTGCCGCAGGAATCATCTTTGGCTCCTTCGTAGGATATTTGAGTTCTTCCCAGCAGATCCTGCAAATCCAGTACAAGTTAGGTGATTCCTTCTCGTTGTATTTTGGCGGCTTAGCCCTTGTTATCGGATTGTCATCCTTTGCAAACTCCCAACTTTTGGTGAAATTTTCTATGGAAACACTTTGCTTGGCCTCTCTATCAGTTCTTTCCATCACATCTGGCCTATTCTTTTTCTATTCGCAAAGTTCTTCGGGGCAACCAAACCTCATTTTTTTCATGAGTTACTTGGCTATTACATTCTTTTGTTTTGGGATTCTCTTTGGCAATTTCAATACACTGGCGCTACAACCCTTAGGTCATATTGCAGGTGTTGCGAATTCAATGATTAGCTCGGTACAAACTTTGATCTCAGTAGGAATTGGAGGGACAATCGGGCAGTATTACGATGGTACGATAATTCCTCTAGTTTTTGGTTTTTTTATTTGTGCGACTATAGCATTTGCCATCTTAAGTTTGCACATAAAAAGCACACCTAAGATTTCCAAGTAAATAAATCCCTTTAATATTTGATAATAAAATGTACTGCAAATTGTTTCCCATGCGTTTCATTACCTATTCGAGGTGTGCCATTAGAACCATCTGAAATAAAATCTTTGGTTTGATATCTAGTTGTATTCAAGTCAGAACCTGGCCCCGCCCAAAGCATTCCCCCTGTCCCCGCCTGAAGATAAGCCATATGATAATGTTGGTTATCTGCTCTAACTAAATATTTTTCAAAACCTTGTAATTGGTCATTAGAGTATTGGCCAATTGTTCTACTAACGTTTTGTGTAAATCTTGTTGATGTACCTGCTCCTACTGGCATAGCTGCTTTCGTATCTGGCAAATTAAAAGTAGTAGAACCATCACCTGAACCCCATGTAGTTCCAAGGACAGCAAATAGACTTGCATAAGTCACACGAGAAACCTCTCTACCGTCACAAAGTAAAAAGCCAGTTGGTGGGGCAGCAGGAACAATATAAGGTAGCATTGTTCCCACAGGTATAAGACTATTATTTTGAGAGTTAATACTCGCAAGGTTCGTTTGTACTTCTATATTGAGAGTTTCAATAGCAGTTTTTAATGTTGTAAAATTACTATTAATCTCTGAAGAGCTAATTGTAGAACCAGAAGAAAAGGTATTTAAATTTCCTACAGATACAGCAAATAAGTATCCCATAAACAAACTAAAACTCAAACCGAGACCTTTGATTGTCCAATTTTTTAAATCGATAAATGTTTGTTTCATTATCCCATATACTCCTTAGTAAAAGTATAACTTTAAAAAAATATCGGATGAACTTTTTACCCTAATATTTGATAATAAAATGTACTGCAAACTGTTTCCCATGCGTTTCATTACCTATTCGAGGTGTGCCATTAAAACCATCCGAAATAAAGTCTTTGGTTTGATGCCTAATTGTATTCGCACCAACAAATGGCCCCCCTGAAAACATCCCCCCTGTTCCCGCCTGAAAATCAGCCACAAGATAGAGCTGCTGGGTGCCTGGTCTAAATAAATATTTTTCAAAACCTTGTAATTGGTCATTGGAATATTGGCCAATTGTTCTAGTAACGTTTTGTGTAAATCTTGTTGATGTACCTGCTCCTACTGGCATAGCTGCTTTCGTATCTGGCAAATTAAAAGTAGTAGAACCATCACCCGAACCCAATGTAGTTCCAAGGACAGCAAATAGACTTGCATAAGTCGTACGAGAAACAGCACTACCGTCACAAAGTAAAAAGCCAGTTGGTGGAACAGAAGCAGCAGCATAAGGTAGTATTGTTCCCACAGGTATAAGACTATTATTTTGAGAATTAATACTCGCGAGGTTTGTTTGCACTTCCATATTGAGAGATTCAATAGCAGTTTTTAATGTTGTAAAATTACTATTAATCTCTGAAGAACTAACTGTAGCACCTGAAGAGAAGGTATTTAAATTTCCTACAGATACGGCAAATAAGTATCCCATAAACAAACCTAAACTCAAACCGAGACCTTTGATTGTCCAACTTTTAAAATCAATAAATGTTTGTTTCATTATCCAATATACTCCCTAGTAGAAGTATAACTTAAAAAAAATATCGGATGAACTTTTTACCCTAATATTTGATAATAAAATGTACTGCAAACTGTTTCCCATGTGTTTCATTACCTATTCGAGGTGTACCATTAGAACCATCTGAAATAAAGTCTTTGGTTTGATACCTAATTGTATTCGCATCATAAACTGACCCCGTTAAAAATCTCCCCCCTGTTCCCGACGGATTACTAGCTGTAAGATATTCCTGGTTGTCTGATCTAACTAAATATTTTTCAAAACCTTGTAATTGGTCATTCGAATATTGGCCAATTGTTCTACTAACGTTTTGTGTAAATCTTGTTGATGTGCCTGCTCCTACGGGCATAGCTGCTTTCGTATCTGGCAAATTGAAAGTAGTAGAACCATCACCTGAACCCCATGTAGTTCCAAGGACAGCAAATAGACTTGCATAAGTCACACGAGAAACAGCACTACCGTCACAAAGTAAAAAGCCGGTCGGTGGAGCGGTAGGAGCAGCATAAGGTAGTATGGTCCCCACAAGACTATTATTTTGAGAATTAATACTCGCGAGGTTTGTTTGTACTTCTATATTGAGAGTTTCAATAGCAGTTTTTAATGTTGTAAAATTACTATTAATCTCTGAAGAACTAACTGTATTTCCAGAAGAGAATGTATTCAAACTTCCTATAGATACAGCAAATAAATAGCCTATAAATAAACCAAAGCTTAAACCTAAAACCCTGACACTCAAGTTTTTAAAATCGATTAGTGTTTTTTTCAACATTTGCTTAACTCCTTAGCTTAAGTATATAGGAGAAAAAATATCGGATGAGCTTTTAAACCCAATATCTAATAAAACAGACAATACTAAGAAAGCTAGATGTATTACAGGTATCCGCTTTATGCCTTGACAATAATACATATACAGTAGTATTTCTTTTCTGGTCAGACTTTTATGTGGAAAATAGCCAATACAATCCTACTAGCCACTTTTATTTTGTGCAATTGCCAAAAAGATGTTAGCAAAGCAAAACAAGGTGTTTCGATTCCACAAGGTTTATCAGACGAACAGGCCATAGAGCTGATCTGCAAACAGGTTTACCAAGCACAGCTAAAACAGATAAAAATTAGCAAAACTCCAGAAGGGTACTACGCCGACATCGACTTCGGAGGTTCCAGTGCCTTTACTTTTCTGAACCGCAACAACTACAAATCACGCGTCTACGCACTGACCGCGCTTTACCTCTTCCGTGTCATGCAAGCTGGAAAAAAATACAACTTACAAACCATTCGTAGCAGTTTGAGCAAACCATTTCATGTAAAACACAAAGAGCTGAAGCAAGAAATTGTCGAAGAATTTGAAGTTCTCCGCGTCAAAAGCACCAGAGAAAAGCTAGAAAAAATTACAGGCTGGAATACAACGAGTGCATTCTCTCGCACGCAAAATGGAGGCCCTTCGCAGGATGTTTTCAAAATCCTGGGAGAAATTCCTAAGCATTGGCAAGTCGAGTTAGACGAATTGTACCGTATCGAAATCAAATAAGAGGTATCTGATGGCAGAGGAACATTCTTTCTACAAAAGCGTTTACAAAGTCGTTAAACAAATCCCCAAAGGCAAAGTGACCACCTACGGAACCATTGCTGCCCTATTGCACAAACCACGAGCAGCACGAGCTGTAGGCTATGCCTTGAACGCTTTAAAAAAGAATGCTCCTTCCGACATTCCCTGGCAAAGGGTCATCAATTCTAAAGGAGAAATTTCTTTCAAAGGGGATGGTTACCGTGCGAACTTACAGAGAAAGCTATTAGAAGCGGAAGGAATTGTGTTTTCTAAAACAGATAAAATAGACTTTAAAAAATTTGGATGGCCCAAACTATGAAACAAACTCCTATAGCTCTGAGTATTGCCGGCTCCGATTCCGGCGGCGGCGCTGGTATCCAAGCAGACCTAAAAACGTTTACTGCCCAACAAGTATTTGGTACAACAGCTATAACATGTATAACCGCCCAGAACCCGCAAGGAGTGACCGCCATCCAGGAAATCAATGTGGAGGTAGTGGAAAAACAAATACTCGCTGTGTTAAACTTCTTTCCTGTAGCAGTGGTAAAAACGGGTATGCTGTTCTCGCAAGAAATTATCCAAATCGTATTTCAAACATTGCACAAACGCTCCCTACCCTTTGTGTTAGACCCTGTAATGGTGGCTACAAGTGGAGCTGTACTTTTACAAGAAGGTGCTATCCAAAGTCTACGTGATGAGCTATTAGGTATTGCCACTGTATTCACACCAAATGCTGATGAAGCAGAGATACTGTTGGGAGACAAAATTGCTGACTACAAAGGCTTAGAAGATGCCACCCACTCTCTATTCCAGAAATACCGAATACCTGTCTTATTAAAAGGGGGACATCGAAACGATAACAACATCGCTACTGACTACCTCTACGATGGAAATGCTATGCATAGCTACAGCAAAAAATTTATTGCCGATGCCGAAACGCATGGTACCGGTTGCACCTACTCCTCCGCCATTGCAGCACAGCTCGCCTTGGGGAAGCCATTGCCAGAGGCAGTAAGGCAAGCAAGAGAATACTTACACCAAAGTATCAGGGAGTCTCTTTGGCTAGGCAGCACAAAATCTTTAAGCCACCAAGTTACCATAAAGAACGAAGATACAAAACCGTAAAATAGACCGAGTAAATACCAAGGGTAATCCCCACTAGCAAAAACCAGAATTGTCTACTATAAAACGGATCTACCTTTTTGCCAAAGCGAAAAAATAAAAACAGCCCGGCAAAGAGAAAGATTCCTAAGGATTTCAATTCTCTGCTTGGTGCAAGGCCCAGACTTCTGCCTCACTCAAAGCCCGGTTGTAGATACGCACATCATCGATTTTACCAGAATAATAGGTATTCGCTTCGGGAGTTACACCAGAAGCAACTGCATCAGCTCCAAGTAAGGTATAGTTATCCCCATCGTAGGTTATATTGTATGTACCTCCAGAGGAAACTGTATTCATGAGAACCCCATCAATAAAAATTTTCCCATTATTTCTGTCATAGGTCGTTACTAAATGGTGCCAGCCTGCTGATAAACTTTTAGATGTTTGCGGTCTTCCAAAAGAGCCATTTCGGTATACAGCACCATTAAAACCAGTATAAGATGTATCACAACCTAATCTATAACCAGCAGTTGTAGTAGCATTCGACATAAGTGCTTTAAAGTTGGATGTACAATCTAAAGTCGTATAGTCTGCCTGGTATATCCATGTGGATATTGTTAAACCGGTAGTGGGTTTTAAGCCGGAGCTATTGCCGAGTGAAATATAATCGTCAATTCCATCAAAAGAAAAGGCACGTGAAGAAGTACCAAACCTGTCTGTAGTAGAAGTGATACCATTGAACAAAGTTCCGTTATAAGAACCAGAGGTATTCTGATTATTGGCGGTACCGGCATTAAAAGTGTAGTAAGCTAAGGTATCATTTTCAATATTACTTGCAAGATACTTTAGCTCATCAGCACTCAGCACACGGTTATAAACGCGTAAATCATCGATGCGACCATGCATATTCAATGCATTGTCACCACGCGCACCGATCAACGTTGTATCAAAACTTCCCGCTTGGTTGACAGTTCCACTCGCATCCGAAGCACCATTGATATATAGAGTGACAGTTCCTCCAGTTTTGGTTACTGCGACGTGATACCAAGTACCTGTGGAGAGAGAAGAAGCACTTTGGATATTGGCACCAGCACCGTTATTTTCTAAATATTCAATTTTGCCACCTGTAATGACACGAAATTCGGCGTGGTGCAAACTTCCAGAACCGTACCAAGCGATAATATCATTTTCGTCCGATGTGCTATTCAGATATACCCAAGCGGCATAGGTAAAAGTCGAGTTTACTGGAACAACCGTAGAAGGTTGGATACGATCGGCATTGCTATTATCAAAATAAGGTGCCTTGGAAGAATATCCCGCTCTATCTGTAGTACTGGTAATACCATAAGCTGTTCCCGAATAACTTCCTATTTGATCTGTTGCATATCCGGTAGAAGCATCTAGTTTGTAATAGGCGACTAAACCTGTCGCCGGTATTTCTTGCACCATTTTATAACGCGAACGGTTGCCAGAAAGGTCTTGGACATATACATTGAAATAAGTAGGTACATTGGAAAGCAAACCGGTTATATTGAGGGAAGTCGTTGCAGTATAAGCCCCTATAAATGTAGTTCGGGAACCTCTTATCATACTCCCTACAGTGTACAATTCAGGACTTTCCGAACGATATACGTAATATACAAGCGACGACTGGGCAGTAAAATCATCTGTAGCTGCTGTCCAACTCAATGTGAGCGAGGTAGAGGTTACATTCGAGATAGATAGAAGCCCAGAGCCACCTGTGGTTGGAGCTGTTGTGTCACTATACACTTGCGCCGATGCCGTACTGTAGTACAAAGAACCAGCCAATCCATATGAGTCAACAGGTGTAACTCCTACGCGCATGTAATTGCTCGAATCAGAGACTGTTAGGGTGTAAGAAGAAGCAGTAGCCCCAGCAACAGCCGTGCAACTACCAGTTGTAGTATTGTCAGTACAGCGGTACCATTGAAAGGTAGTCAAACCTTCCGGGTTGCTATCGGGATCGCTATAGGTATAAGATGCAGAAACTATGCTGCCTGATGCTGTGGAAGAGGCCGACACACTGGCTGTCGTCACACTAGGTGCATTGTTTTGGATCACTGTAACAGTATAGGTTTGGCTCGTACCATCTTCTGCCAACACTTTGTAAGTAACTGGATTGGTAAAATCATTGCTAGTTGTACCACTCGTTTGCTCTGTGGAACCAACAATTACCTTCTTACCCGTTGTGGTAAAAATAGCAGTCAATCCCGTTACAGGAGTCCCCGAAGGCACTCCAACTGTAATGGAAGTTCCCGTAATAATTCCAGTGGTACTAATACCTGAAAAACTAAATGCAGTGAGATCTTTTGTAGAGGCCAAAGGAATTTCCGTCACAGGAGCATCCCCACTGCCAAAACCAGTTACGGTCACCGAAAAATCACCAGAAGTCGGTGTCGGTTGAGGAACTGGGTCTCCCGCTGCATAGGTAGATGGTAGCTCCAAAGTCATCTCTCCTAACTCTGTACCGTCTTTAGATAGAATCAATACATTGAACCCACCAGGTCCCAAAGTCATAGTATAGCTTCCAGCTTCATCTGTTTCGAAGCGAGCAAGTGTATCTTTTAATTTGACATTTGTACCAGTTGCTGCTTCCCCTGCTGCATTCCCAGAAACTGCCAATAGATGTGTTGCTCCTTCTGGAGGAACTGTACCCAAGGGAAATACATAGGTATAATTGTTACCTGATTTGGTTAATTTTGCGATTCGTTTGATTTTACGGTCTGCTATATCGGACCAGTAAAGGTTGTAAAAATCAATATCAGCTTCATCACTTGCCTTCTGGATCACCACCGGCCCAGCAAATGATTCTGCTCCAGGGTCAATATCAGTAAAACTCAACTTACCAGGTGGCTTTTCGGTAACTGTAGTGGTTCCATTGTCTACATTTTGCGGTAAAATTTTTAGTGCAGTACTAATAGTAGAGACATTCATCGAACCACCCGATACGGGACTGCCATCAGAACTTTGTAGGCTTCCTTTGACGGAATAAACTATAGAACTGGTAGAGGAAGAGCTAGTATCATTGGTAACGACTCCTGCAATACGGGAGAAAAAGTCGACATCAGAAGAACGAAATGGGTTGCAGGAACATAGAACGAATGGTATTATAAAAAAAAGGTATTTGGCTTTCACTTGTATTTCTCCTGGTAAATTAGACGAACAGATCTACACAACTAGTACAATGTTCAAAAAACTTTTGTAAAAAGTAAATAAAAAATTTCTACAAAACCTAGTGGATCTACTAGGTTTTCCTGGTTTCTATTTCTTTTTCTTTTCCCCTGGTGATTCATTTTTCTGTTGCAAGTAAAGATTTTGGATTCTTACAGAGCGATCTTTGACCTCTTTCGCAAAAACCTGATCTTCGCTAAATCGTCTAGATTTGCTATTGAACCTTCTTGCAAGCCGTAGATTGCCCTCTTTGAGATACAATTCAGCCAAACAATTGACATAAAAGGGAGAATCGGGAAATCTATCTAACTTCTCCAATAGCACTTCGATGGCCTCTTTCCGTTGCTCTGCCTTAATGACATAACTATAGTCTTGGAAAGAAGAGTTGTAATTACGAGTAATGTATTCCTTGTTTCCTCGGACAATGAAGAATACCAAATCTTTACGGCCAAAAAAACTAATATCACTACGGACATAACGGTCGTCATCCATAATATCAATACCAGAAAAACCTAAGAAGAAATCTCCCAATTCGTATATATTGAACTGCACATCCAGAGCAAGAACCAAACCAAACATCATCTCTAATTTACCATTCAAATACTTCACCCTTCCCGCCGTCTTCTCGGAATAGGACTTGTTGCGGATATAAAGCTCTTCTTTGGCAGCATCCGTTGTACCACGCAATTCTTCACAATGCTCTAGGAAATTACTATAACGATCAATGAATTGTCTTTCAGCTGTATTGCGTATCGAGCAGCTTCCATTTAAGGCAACTCCTAAGGTGCTCCAGGTATATTCGTAGTTAAAATAATTTGCTTTGTGGTAGCCCAAGAGAAACATAAAAAAAGAGTCACCGTATAGTTCTTCTTTTTCTTGTAAAATGAGCTTACCAAATTTTGTAAATGTCTCTCTACCAAGAATGATTTCCAAATCGGAAGACAGGTGGGCAACTGATAGATAACGCTTTTCTTTGAGGAAACGAATCTTTTGGATGGCAGAGAGGGGTACACCCGCTTTTTCCGCTTTTTTCAAAGACTCTTGCGAAAGGCGATACAGGATCTTATTTTCTGTTTTGTTGGTGATAAACATACCCATACCAGTCGATATCTTACTTACCTGGACACCTGCTCCTAAACCACCTCCTACCTGGACACTCAGAATATCACCTAGATCATTTCCACGGTCCTTCCAATATGGTAAACTGGAACATTGGCAAATGAGAAGGAAAGGTAAGAGCTTCTGTAAGTGTAAAAGTCGCCAGATAGGTTTCAATGGGTACATAGTATTCACATGTTTTTTTCCACTTCCTTTATTCCAACCCTTTTCTGAAAAGCATACGAAGTGTTTCTATAGCTTAGTTTTATTTAATTGACAGATTTGCAAAAAAGTGACTTACTTTTTCCAATCCCATGAGCAGCACTTCACAATTCAAACCCTCTCTGGCACTTGGCTTGAAAGAGAGGCGGCAGGCCTATTCCGTTTACATTGTAGATGATTCTTCCATTGATAGAACATTTCTAAAAAGACTGCTAGTAAAACAAGGGTTTGAAATTGCCGGAGAGGCAAGTAATGGAGAAGACGCTATCAAAAGCCTAAAACAATTATTGGATTCTCCCCCTGATATTTTCTTTGTTGATCAAGAAATGCCGTATATGAGCGGTACAGAAACCATTCTGCGCCTAAAGAGGTTGTTTCCAGAGGCAAAGATCATTATGATCAGCGCGTATTCTTCAAAAGAACTGGTACGAAAGGTGCTAGAACTTAAGATCCATA
>JBCCIA010000218.1:0-9902 GCA_039028475.1 Spirochaetota bacterium
CGCCCCAGCCATGAACGACCACACCGCGCATTGCAACAGTTGTTCGTGCGTTCAAGAATGATGTTTAACCCAATTTTGAGCAAAACAGCGTTGGCTCCGTCAAACACATTCGTTCGCACTTAAAAAACCTATGTCACGCCAAGGCTTAGTCGGAAACAAACTATCTCTAAAAAACAATATAAGTGATGAAGATTTGGGAAAAGTTTTAACGGAAGACTTTCATGTATCAAGGGATATGATTATGAGTCCCGATGGCCAGGAAGGGCTACTTTCGATCAAAGAAGGCAGAAGACCCAACTTCACTTAATGAGTTCTTTCAGTGATAAAATATACACATTCATTACAGAAACAATGGAGGCTACTAGCTTTGAAGAAATAGAAGTGATCCAAACTCTATGGAGTGGTTACGGGAAAATCAAACGTCTGCAAGTAACAGGTTGCAATGAAAATACGGTTGTAGTGAAGCACATTCAATTAAATGATACAGTAACACACCCAAGGGGCTGGAACACTAATATTTCTCATTTGCGGAAAACAAAATCATACCAAGTAGAGTGCGATTGGTACCAAAATTGGTCTGATAAATGTAGCCAGCTTTGTCGCGTTCCTAAGTGTTATGGGTTCTTAGAAAAAGAGGGGGAAACTCTAATCATCTTAGAGGATATAGACAGCGCTGGCTTTCCTCTTAGGTTGCATAATATAAATCAAACCAGATTTCATGCTTGTATCCGTTGGCTTGCAAACTTTCATGCTACTTTTCTGTACTCGAAACCCCAGAAACTTTGGCCTATTGGTACCTATTGGCATCTGGATACAAGACCTGACGAATTCGCAGCATTAGATGACCTAGCTCTTAAAAATGCAGCGAGAGCCATTAATGATACATTAAATGCGAGTCCCTTTAAGACTATAGTACATGGGGACGCAAAAATTGCAAACTTCTGTTTTGCTGAAAATGAAAATGATGTGGCTGCTGTCGATTTCCAATATACGGGGGGAGGTGTTGGTGTAAAAGATTTGGCTTATTTTGTAGGCAGTTGTCTTGGCGAAAGGGAAGCAGAAAGACAGGAAAACGATATCTTAGAATACTACTTCCAACAGTTAGAAATAGCACTCCAAGAAAAAATTTCACCTGCAACTTTCAAAAGGTTGCAAAAAAACTGGCATGAACTCTACTACTTTGCCTGGGCTGATTTCCATCGTTTTCTCAAGGGTTGGAACCCAGGGCATTGGAAAATAAATGGGTATAGCGAGAGAATCACAAAAACTGTAATCGATAGTTTAAATTAATTTTCCAGAAATACATTTCCCCTATTCTGCTTGGAAGAAAGCCTTCAAAGGAGGAGCCATATTTTTAGGGATATTTTCCCCCCAGGCACCGCCGTCAATCTTGCGTCCTGTAGGACGACCTTTAGCATCGATTTCATGAAAGACCGGAATCGAACCTGAGGGTAAACCCTCTGTATCAAGTTTATCGCTACCATATTCGTTTAGATCAAGCTGTATAATATGTGTATTGTGAAATGCTGCCTTCATCCGCGAATCACCTAAACTTTCCCGCAGCTTCACACAAGGTGGACACCAATCCGCTTTTATATAAACGAAAACTTTACGACCAGCTTTCGTACCCACCAAAGCTTCAGACTTCAGGAGCGATTTTAACTCACCATCCTGTGGATGTTTCTGCAAAAGAACAAAGCCATCACTTTTTATATCACCAGTCTTTGAACTGGCTTTGTTAGATGCCGGCACAGGATCTTTAGATTTGGAACAGGTTGCTACAAAAAAGACGAGAGCGATTAAAAATACAATAGAACGCATAGTAAACTCCTAACTGGTATCTTCAATTATGCAGGAAAACTTTTATGTCAACAAAATGACTTGACTCCCTCTGCTTTTACTACATAGAAAAGGAATGAATCCTTCTTTACAAAAAAATAAAAAATTTAGCTTCTCACTCAGTGTTTCAATTTTAATCTTTTACTTTTTTTCCAACTGTACAACAATCCACAAACGAATTCCCGACGATGCAAAAGAACGAAAAAAGGTAAAGATCCTCGATCTGCGCGGTAAAAAATTATACCGCTTACATCCAGCTATTTCTCAGCTAAGCAACCTCGAAGAACTCAAGCTCTACAATAATAAGCTGCGAAAATTACCTAGATGGATTGGTAAGCTCAAGTCCCTACGTCGCCTTGACTTAGCGAGTAATGAATTGACCAGCTTACCAAAAGAAATTGGCAAACTCAAAAACCTCGAATACCTTCACCTTGGATGGAATGATATTAGAGCACTCCCACCCGAAATAGGCCAATTGAAAAAGTTGAAAGAAATTGTATTAATAAAAAACCAATTGCAATCCATGCCTAAAGAAATCCTACAAATGCCAAAATTAAAAAAAGTTTATCTAGGATTAAATTATAGATTTAAATTACCTGCTAAGTTTTGTTCCAAACCTGGCGTAGATATAGATGATTGGGAGTATTGCTATGATGCTATCGACCTGGCTTTGAAAAATGTAGAAAATACTACAGAACTTGGCTTACAACGGAGAAAACTTAAGACACTCTCGCCAAAGGTAGGCAAACTTTATAACCTAAAAAACCTTTTTATCTGGGGGAATCAACTTTCAGATCTTCCTGTTGAATTAAAGAACCTACACAAATTGGAGAAGTTATGGATAAATGAAAACAGGTTTGAAGAACTTTCAGAAGTACTGGTAGAACTAAAAAAACTAAAACTATTGATGTTAGAAAAAAACCCTCTCAACAAAGAATCTCTAAAAAATTCAAAAGTGTTAGACGATCTTTGTAAAAAACCTGGTCTGACAATTAAAGCAGATTTTGATATCTGTTCGGGACATAGATAGAAATATATTCTGATATCTTCAAAAATATGTCTAAGGGACGCCTGTTCCCTTTAGAAAAAACCAATAGAAAGGTTCATCAGCATCGTTACTAGGTATTTGTAATGTTGTATTAATAGTACCTGAAACAGTAGGATTATACGTCAAGGTAAAGGTTGTTGAGCCAGAAGCGGCAACGGTAGCGGTTGTTGCCGTGTAGTCAACAGAAAATTGACTATCAAGGGCATAAACCCTATCTGGGCTACCAGTTAAATTCAATGCTGCGGAACCAGCATTTTCAATGGTAAATGTGATCGTTGTAGAAGAAGAAGACAGATTCACGCTACCAAAGTTATAAGTACCAGCACTAGCAATATTTGTACCGCTGTATTTGACCTCAATTTCAGGAGCAGCCGCCGCAATTCCAGTTCCATTCACATAAAGTATAAAAGAGGCTTCATCTGGATCATTACTTGGGATTGTTAAAGTCGCCGAACGAAAACCTAAAGCAGAGGGTGTAAAAATTAAGGTAAAATTGGTTCCTCCTGAAGGAGTAATACTTGTAGAAGTAGAGGTCTGATCCAAAGAAAAATCACCAGGATTTGTACCACCAAGAGTTATTTTAGGACTACCACTGAGATTTAGGTTTCCCGAACCAACGTTTGCAATGGTAAAGGTCATCGTAGAGGAGGGAGTAGATTGGGTGATATTGCCAAAACTATATAAAATACCAACACTTGTTGCACCTAATTGGATATCTATATCTGGTACAGAGCTTGCTGTTCCTGTACCACTCAAGCTGACCGTGTAAGAACCCTCATCGGCATCATTATTTGCAATGGTGAGTGTCGCAGAACGAACGCCGGTAGCCGAAGGTGTAAAGATTATGGTAAAAGTTGTTGTTCCAGAGGCTATAACTGGAGTGCTAGTAGAGGTTTCATTGACAACAAAATCTCCAGAATTTGTCCCACTGACAGCCACTTTAGGACTACCGCTAAGGTTTAAATTCCCTGCACCCAAATTTTCAATGGTAAAGGTAACAGCAGTGG
The DNA here is from genome assembly GCA_039028475.1 of Spirochaetota bacterium. Taxonomy (GTDB): domain Bacteria; phylum Spirochaetota; class Leptospiria; order Leptospirales; family Leptospiraceae; genus JBCCIA01. Next base: position 3,895 of record JBCCIA010000218.1, read on the forward strand.
TAGAAACGGATTGATAGATGCTACCAAAATCGTAACTACCTCCATTGACTATGGAAGCACTACCTTGTTTTACATTGATTTCTGAAGTACCAGCAGCAGTTCCTGTTCCCGTCAGGTTGATCAGATACCAAGGTTCATCGGCATCGTTACTGGCAATGAATAAAATTGCAGAACGAGTACCAGTTAGCAAGGGGGTGAAGGTAACGGTAAACGTTGTATTACCAGAAGCAGGCACAGTCCCTGTAGTCATTGTTTGATCTACAGAGTAATCAATAGCATCGCTGCCACCAAGTAATATTTTTGGAGTACCACTCAAAGTTAAATTAGCCGTACCTATATTTTCAATTGTGAAGGTAATGGTGGAAGAGGAAGTGGCTTGGGTAATATTGCCAAAGTCATAACTGCCATTGTGAGCAATGGAAGTACTTGCTTGTTTTACGTTGATCTCTGGTACTGGAATGGCAGTTGCCGTACCAGTTAGGTTGATAGTATAACTTCCCTCATCAGAGTCATCACTGTCAATGGTAACTGTTGCTGTTTTCGACCCAACAGAAGTGGGACTAAAAGTAATCGTAAAAGTGGTAGAGCTACTATTACCAATGCTTGTAGAAGTAGGAGTCGTATTCAAACTAAACTCCGAAGCATTGATGCCAGAAAGAGTAGGCACAGAACTAAGAGTAAGTGTCGCCGAACCAATGTTCTCAATGGTGAAAGTCATCGTAGAGGAAGAACTGCCATTGGTGACACTACCAAAATCATAGCTACCACCACTACTGATGGATGTGCCTTGGATCAGGTCAATTTCTGGCATTGGATTGGCAGTACCGGTACCTGTGAAATTTATAGTATAACTATCTTCATCACTATCATTGGAGTTAATCGTAACCGTAGCAGAAAAGCTTCCCGTGGTAGAAGGAGTAAAGGTCAAACTAAAAGTAGTCGAGGAACCAGCTGCAATTTCGCTACTAGTAGAAGTAGTGTTAAGAGTAAAGTCAGTAGTATTACTACCAGAAAGACTCGGTAACGAACTGAGTTCCAACACAGATGTACCTATATTTTCAATTGTAAAGGTTATAGTAGAAGAGAAGCTACCAACAACAATGCTGCCAACAACAATGCTGCCAAAATCATAGCTACCACCATTAGAAATACTCGAAGATTGTTTTATATCAATTTCTGGTTCAAAAAAAGAAGAGGGTTCTGTAACGGGTATAATCGCTTCTGCTGCTTCATACGGAATCAATGCCAATAGGCTGAGAGAACGCTTTTTTTTCATACAGCCTGTTTGCAATACAAGCATAAGAATTAAAAAATAACGAACAAGTGGTAGTTGTAAATAATTAATTATCCTTTCCATTGCCAATAAACGACCTTATGACTAAGAATAGGATTGGACAAATATAGTTCATAAAATTTAACGTCCATAGATTGATACCAGAGTCCTTAACTTATTTTACAGAAAATTCTATGGTTTTTGAATGTCTTCTAAATCAATAGTAAGGATTTGGTTGTCAGGAACAACCTCGATATCTCTATCACGGTAGACATTGACTACTACTTTTGGAATCTTTAAGTCACTCTTACGTGCAGTGATAAGCCTCTCTCCATCTTTAAAATCAATCAATTTTTTCATCTGCTTGGTCATCGCGCGAAACCTCACTCGACTCACACGAACAAATATCTTAATAGAATCTTTTGCACCATCATAGTCTTGTGGGAGAATAGGAAAATAAAATTCCTTAGCGTCTTTTACTGTTGGTTTTCTATTTCGAACCTTACTTAGTTTAAAACTGTAGGAGTAATATGTAGTCAAAGGGACTCCCTTTATAATAAACCGATTGTCATCACTCACATCAACTTTGCCTTCCATTAAGTCTAACACATGAAACCTAAGCCTACCCGTACCATCATCTGGAATCTTTGCTGCATCTGCTCTGGCTTTCCAATACGAACGCCTAACCTGTCTAAATTCTTGTAGCAGTCTATCCATTTCAGAAGCCTTCTGTTGCATTTTGCCATAAAGAGATTTTAACTTCTTTTCCAAACCCCTTAACTCAGCCATCTCAGAACTATCTGCCCAAACGTGGCTAATGAAGACAAAAACTATAATAAATGCTGATACAAATTGTTTCACGGCTTCCCCCTACAAATGCAATAGTTTAATAACAATCTTACATACTTTTCTGCAAAGACAATCGTTTTTCCCACAAAAACTTATGTTTTTCTAGAATGTTCTCTATATTTCCGCAATACAACATTAGTTATCAAGCATTGCCAATAAAAAAAATTTAAAAGATTCACTAAAATCTCACTCTAATTCTATACCAAAATAACTCATAAGAGGAAACATAACGTGAACCAAATCAAATACTTTTTTGTTAGTACTACCCTACTCTTGTTGTTGGGACTGTCCTTCTTGAACAGCTCTCCCAAACAAGAATCTATCGTAGAAATGAATACATCGCAGATCATGCAAACGCTGTTTGCCTTAGAGGAAAATGGCAAAACATTCGCTAACTTGCCTAAAACAACACAAGTATATATACAAAGTAAAAAAGAAATAAACTTAGGTTGGTACAGGTTGTCTGCTTTACCAAAATCCTTTGGTAAGCTGCAAAGCATAGAAGTATTATTCTTACACAAAAATTACTTTACCCAAATGCCAGAGGTATTAGGCGAATTGAAAAATCTCAAAAAATTGCATTTCATGTTAAATCCCTTACAATCCCTATCAGAGTCGATTGGAAATTTAAAAAAATTAGAATTCCTCAACCTACCATACAACCGTCTCAAGACTCTGCCAAACTCTATAGGCAAGTTAGAAAACCTAACTTTTTTAGACCTGCATAACAACCAGATTACACACCTACCAGAGTCTATGGGCCAGCTGCGTAGTTTAGAGAAGCTTTATATAAATAACAACCAACTGAAAAGCCTACCAAACTCCATCGGAAAACTAAAGAATTTGCGTGAACTGCACATTGGAGGTAATGAGTTTTCCCCAGAGGAAATCCAGAAAATACGTATGCTCTTGCCAAACTGCTCTATTTCTACTGAAGCAGGTTTTTGAGTCATCCTCCAGCAGTAATTTTTACTTGGCAATCATAAGTCGTTGCCAAGTAAAACAATCACAGTATAAAAAAAGGCTTGGCGAAATCGATTTTTTGAAAATCATATGAATAGATTTTAATGATAGGAGACATTTTTGCCTGAAATTACCTACTACCATGACAATAAGGTCGTCACAGAGGAAAATACCGAGCTAACACTCCTCGATATATCTGTAAAACACAAAATAAACCATATGCAAGCCTGCGGTGGTAAAGGTCGCTGTTCTACTTGCCGCGTCCTTATTCTCAAAAACACCAATAACCTAGAGCCAATGAACGAGACAGAAAGGAGAATCGCTCTGGAAAAAGGCTTTGAGAACAATGTGCGTATTGCCTGCCAAACCAAAATTACAGGCCCTGTCACGATAAAACGCTTGGTTTTAGACAACAAAGACTACTCCGAAATTCGTGAAAGACGGCAAAGTACGACAGGACGAGAAGACAACTTGGCTATTCTATTCAGTGATATACGTAGCTTTACTAGTTTTTCAGAAAAGCAACTCCCCTACGATATCATCCATGTACTAAACCGCTATTTCCAAGAAATGGGAGAGTCAGTCCTCAACAACGGAGGATATTTAGACAAGTACATCGGTGATGGCCTGATGGCAAATTTTGGTCTTAAGCAAACGGACCCCAAATCGATCTGTTTACGAGCTGTAAATGCAGCATTGGATATGCTACAGCGCCTCAAAAAAGTCAATGAATACTTAAGAAATCATCTCAATCATGAGTTTCGCATCGGTATAGGCATACACTATGGAAATGTGATTGTTGGGGAACTCGGTCACCATTCCAATGCCTCCTTTACCCTCATCGGAGATAATGTCAACATAGCCTCTCGTGTTGAATCGATGACCAAAAAAGCTAAGGCAGAACTTCTCGTTAGTGAACAAGTCATGGAACACATCAAAGGTTTTGTACAAATAGGACGAAAATTCAAAGCACCTCTCAAAGGCAAAACAGGTTTCTTCAGATTGTATGAAATTACGAATATAGACCAAAGTATCGTTGATAAGTACATAGACCGCGAAGTAACCCTTCGCTTACTAGCAATCGATGAAATTGCAGAGGGTACCTACCAATTCCGTTTTGCCAAACCAGCAGCCTTTAAGTTCATACCGGGACAGTTCACCGATCTGTATTTTCTCGATCAAGGTGAAAAGGAAACACGTACCCTTTCGATCAGTTCCTCTCCTACTGAATCAGAAGTTCGCTTTGTCACACGTAATACCAAATCGGAATTTAAGAAAAAACTACTCTCCCTTTCTTATGGAGAGCAAGTAGGCATTACAGAACCAATGGGAAATTTAATCCTAAGAACCGACAGTAGCAAAAAACACGTCTTACTTGCAGGTGGCATCGGTGTAACACCATTCTATAGCATTATACGGCATGAGTTTGATTCCAATGCCGATTGCGATTTACTCCTGTTATCATCCAATCGTGATTTACAATCCTCCATCTTCCATGAAGAATTTGTCCAACTCGATGAACAATTCACTGGCTTCACCTACAGACCAACACTGACGAAGGCAGTTCCCACAGATTGGCCCTTTGAACAAGGGTATATCGATCTAACAATGTTAAAAAAATATATCCCCAACCTGCACCAATCGATATACTATATAACGGGTACACAAGCCTTTGTAGACAAAATGCAGGAAACCCTACAAGCAGAAGGAATCGCCCAAAGTAATATTTGCTTGGAAGAGTTTTATGGTTACTAGGGTAGAGATATGACACCGCAAAGCATCCTATGGATTGATAGTATTGGTGCCATTGTAGTTGGCATTGTCATGCTAATACTGCAAAACTTTTTACAAGGATTCTACCAACTACCACAAGAACTGATTCTTTTCTTGGGTATTACAAATGTCCTCTATGGTATCTATTCAGGTTCTTTAGCAATAAGTCGGAAACGTTCGCAAGTCTTTATTATATTTTTAATCATAGCAAACTTAGCATGGGGTTTGGTCTGTTCGATACTATTTGCAAAGTACTACCAAACAGCCAGTATTTTTGGTAAATTACAAATCGGTGCTGAGGGAATCTATGTAAGTATGTTGGCTCTCATAGAATGGTGGTATAGAAAAGAACTAGTCATTTCTTAAATTTGTTTTTTAAGATGTAAGAACTTCCAATATTTATCTCTTAATTTTTTTATCCTATTGCTTTTTTTTAAAACTGAAAAAGAATACATGTCTCTAAAAAAGTAAATCAGATAAAATATGAGAAAACAAATTTGTATCTTTAACAATTGCCTAGTATTGTGCTGGCTTTTACTAACTTGTCAAACCACTGGTAAGAATGTACAAACATCCCCTAGCATAAAGCCTGTAGAGAAAAAGAAAGTTTTTAAATATGTTACAAATAAAAGCGGCTTGGTATTATGGAAAGACGCCAAGCAAAGAAATCGTAAAATACTCACTCTCCCTTATGCGAGCCAAGTAGAGGTATTGCAAGATTTTGGGGAAGAAAAGAATTTGTTAGGGACTACTGGCAAGTGGTTGCAAGTTCGCTACAAAAATAAAGAAGGATGGGCTTTTGGTGGATTTTTAGTAAAACACTTACTCAAAACAAAGAAAATGCATAGCTTAGAAAAGTTAGAAGAAAATACTGCTAAAATCCAAAGCCTTAACTCGAAACGAGCCTATACAATAGCCTTAAATCAGTACAAAGCAGCTTTACGCAAATTATCAATTTCTCAACCAGAAGGTGTCTTTCAATTAAAACAAGCCTGCAATCTAGCGGATACTGTCATGCTTCACTTCAAACCGCACATTTAACAGTATGTAAATAAGGTGGGAAAGATCCGAAAAATAAAGGAGAAACCCATGTCCAAAACAACAACAAAACGTAAGAGATTGAGTGTAGAAGAGAAAATAAATATCCTGC
>JBCCIA010000219.1:0-9896 GCA_039028475.1 Spirochaetota bacterium
AAAACACTTACCACCAATCGGTATCAAAAAATAGAGCGTTAATACTTAACTTAGCAGGTTCTTGGAACGATATGGCCGAAGATGATTTCCAAGACTACCTGAAAATTATCAAACAAACCAAAGATGAAATGTGTGTTGAGATAAATAATATTGCCCAAGGCAAAGATATCGTATGATTTTGCTTACACTCAGATGGTAATTCAAGAAAATGAATAAGTCAGTAGACAATTATTTCAAAGAAGGCTGTGGGCGTTGTCCCTTGGGAGGAACACCTGACTGCAAGGTTCATACTTGGACTTCCGAATTAGAATTGCTGCGAAAAATAATTCTTTCCTGTGGGTTAGCAGAAGAAGCAAAATGGGGTGCTCCCTGCTACACATTTCAGAATAAAAATATTCTCATGCTCACTGCTTTAAAGGAATATTGCTGTATCAGTTTTTTCAAAGGTTCCCTGTTACAAGACAAGAAAAATCTACTGGTAAAACCTGGACCAAATTCACAAGCAGCACGGCTCTTTAAATTTCAAGGCACAGAAGAAATACAAAAAATTGCAAGCGATATCAAGCAATACATTTTAAAATCTATTGAGATCGAAAAAGCTGGTTTAAAAGTTACATTCCAAAAAAATCCTGAACCCATTCCTATTGAATTAGAAACAAAATTCGCGGAAGACCCTGTATTGCAAACCGCATTTGAAGCACTCACTCCCGGAAGGCAAAGGGGCTATATCCTACATTTTTCCCAACCCAAACAGGAAAAAACCAGGGTAGCCCGAATAGAAAAAAGTATTCCCATGATACTGGCTGGCATAGGCTTAAACGACAAATACAAATCGATGAAAAAATAAAACAACAGCCAGTCAGATATACAATGCATATCCTTTGAGATACAGCAAAAAAATACGACTGATTTTGAATCTTGTAGCTTTTTTTTACAATCTGGAAGCAATCTAGCCCTGGTATGATACTCTCTATGGTAGAAATAAACCATATGGAGTTAGAAATGAACCTAGTAATTAAAATAACCACTTTGCTACTTTTTGTTGTATCAGTACCTCGCTGTAGCGTATTCCAAAGAAACCAGGGCGAAGTTTTTAAAAGCCCAATTCCTTCCGAATGGAGAACCCAAATCAAAATACCCACTTCCGGTTTACGAAACTATCGCTACTGTGAAGTTTTAGCTACATTTAAAAATGGCAACAAATATGTAACGGAAGTCTATACCTCGATGACTTTCAATGAGTGCCCAGAAGAAAAGTGGTCTAAATTAAAGGAAGATACCCTCAGAAAAGAGTTTAACGCTGAAAACATTATGCTCAACGGTCCAAGACATTTCGTTGCGACAAGAGCAAAAGAAGGCAGTGGGAATAAGAGGTACAACAAAAACAGCAGTTTTGGAGGAATCCAAATGATGCTTGCTGCACAGATAGACGGAAACATAGGAACAGAGCTTTACACAGAAACAATCGTCAAACGCTGGAACACTTGGATGTTTACAAAAGGCGAGGAAATCTACAAACTGATAAACGATAAGAACGAAGAGTACATCATGCAATCCTACAGCAAATTCGTTGATAAAAACCAGACGATTGAAAACTTGACTCAACTTGGCTCCAAACTAAAGTTACCTAGAGGATGGAAGTTTAAAACAGAAAAAACCAAAAAAGAAATCCAAGTAATAGCAAAAGGTCAAGCTTTTGTTGTGATGGATAATCTGGGCAATGTCTACCAAAAAATAGTAAAATAATACGAAAAGAAGAGGTTATTTCTATTGTTAAGAATCATAACTAAATTTACAGTAGTATAATCGTAATATTTAAAGTAGCCCTCAAACTGAGAGTGTAAGATAAAAAGGAAACAAACATGAAACTAAGCCCGCAAGCCAAGAAAATTCATTCTCAGATAAATACAGCGTCTCCCAAGATGGGAGACTTAAAAAAACTTGCCAAAGAAATCAAGAAAAACCAAGAACTGGCAATGGAGTTGTGGTCAACCGGAGACTATTTCCTAAGACTACTCGCAATTCTCATCATGGATAAAAAATTACTCTCGCAAGATTTTTTAGACAAGTTAGACCAGGATATGCAAATACACTCATTCGACGAGAAAAACCGTATGATGGAATGGCTGATGGCAAACCAGTTGATGAAGGACAAGAAAGTCATAGCACTCATACAATCTTGGGAAAACAGTTCTTCCAACCTGCAAAGACGAACCTATTGGTACTACCAAGCCAGATTGCGCTGGACAGGACAAACGCCACCAGAGAACACGCCGAAGTTACTTACGCAAATAGAGAAAAACATTTCTGCGGAAGCACCAGAAGTACAGTGGGCGATGAATTTTACCGCGGGATGGATTGGAGTATTTGATGAAAGTTACCGTACTCGTTGCATAAAGTTAGGAAAAAAAACGGGGCTATATAAGGACGAAGTGGTAGCAAAAAACTGCACACCAAGTTATCTCCCAGCATTTATCGATATGGAAGTAGCGAAAAGAGAGAAGAACTGAATCGTTACACAATAAAAGTTGTACCAAAACAACTGCACTCTTCCCCCCAAATGTCTACGACGTAACCACTTTTCAGCTCCCGTCGTAGACCAATTTTCTCTTAACCAAAGCGATTCTTCTTCTTATTCTTCATCGTCCTGCGGATCAACTTGTGCAGTTTCTTGTCCTCTTGGCGTTTTTTTCTTGCTTCGACTTCATCACCAAGTTGACGTAGGTATTTCTCCTCTTTTTGCAATTTTAAGTAGTTCTTATACCTCCTCTCCGACAAAATTCCTAGCTCTAAGGCTTCTCGTACCGCACACCCCGGTTCTTCCTGGTGTTGGCAATCACGAAACTTACATTTTTGTGCCAGTTCTAAAATATCGGGAAAGGCAGTACCATTGCTCTTACCAGGTTCCCAAAGCTGCAACTCACGAATTCCCGGTGAATCGAGTAGCAAAGCTCCTTGCGGAAGCAAAAATAGCTCTCTGTGCACAGTGGTGTGCCTACCTTTAGAATCGTCCTGCCTGACTTCATTCGTCTTTTGCGTTTCTTCTCCTAACAAGGTATTGAGGAAAGTCGATTTTCCTGCTCCAGAAGAACCTAATACAGCAATAGTAGTACCGGTTTGCAAAAAGGATTGTAACTCCTCCATTCCTTCACCTGTCTTTGCACTGATAGTAAAAATAGGAACCGAAGGCGGTAATAATTCACGCACTGAAGCTACTTTTTCCATTAATTCTACAGCAATATCCCGCTTATTCAAAACAACTACCGGAGGGATTCCAGCATCTAGAGACAAGCCCAAAAAACGCTCTAAACGGCTCAAATTGTAATCGTCGTCTAGTCCCTGCATCAGAAAGCAATAGTCAAGATTTGCCCCGAGAAACTGTTTACCCAGTTTTCCTGGCTTTTTGCGAAACAATATATTGTATCGAGGCAAAATCCCTGAAATGACGGGTTTACTACTATCAGATAACTCATGAACAAAGATCCAATCTCCAATGATAGGAGTCTCTTCTCTAGTGAAAACAGAACCAGATAGAATAGCACGGCATTCTGTATCAGGGAATTTTACTAAGAACTCTCTTCCAAAATCAGACAAAATTCTCCCAGGAATGCAGTTTTCAGGTAAGCAATTTAAAAATGATGAAGTCCAGCCAAATGGCTGTAACGAATTGAATGATGGCATAGGTATATCCTTAAATATTTATAGTTGGTAAATAAATAAAGATATTAAACAATCATAAAAGGCTCAGATGGAATTGTCTCATTTTTCAGTTGTATTTGTCAAGTGGAAATTCAAAGAAAATAAATAGTTACTAGTAATAAGAGAAAAAGTCCTTTGCAAGAATTACTTTGTATGCAATATTTAACATGCCGAGAAGAGAATGAGTGCAAAGTTTAAATTTATTACGCGCGTTGTATTGCTTTTCGAACTATATATTTTCGTATTGATTGCTCCTTTAGCGACTTACTTTGGTGCTGTATCGGGAGGCTTTAAAGAAGAGCAGTATATATACGTGATCTATTGTGCTCTGATTGGTAGCAGTATGCTTTTTCCCATCATGCCTTTCCGCATTGGACAATTGCTAAAGTTGTTTGCGCAGATTGAAAACGCCTGCGATTCGCCCGAGCAAGCAAAACTAGCACTTCTCCACTACCCCATTATTGAAGCTCGCTTTGCCATCATCCGCTGGGCATTGACTTTATTTGTATCCTGGATCTCTCTATCTTATTTTGTCGATCTTACTACATGGAATCTGATTCCCTTTTTTCTGCTCATGTTTTTTGCTGCACCGGTTACAGCTCTCATACGCTATTTCTTTTTTGAAAACCAACTCATACCCTATTTGCAACTCCCACAAATACGCAATACCAGTTTGTGGCATCACGAAATAACCACATTTGGCTTATACCCAAGAACCCTTTTGACAGTAATCACAGCATTGCTTTTACCGCTAGTTATACTAGGTTATTTATTATTTCTCAGCAATGCAAACCGCATCCAAATAGAAAACATAAGTATCCACCTAAGTTTCATCGCCATCCTTTCCTGTGGAACTATTAGTGTTTTAGTGTATGAAGCGACAAAAGGTATGCGCTTAGAGAATAAAACGATTATCCAAGCCTTGAAAGTCTTGCGTGAAAGGGATGGCAAACAGGAAAGAATCCCTATGCTGACTCGCACAGAATTAGGAGTGACCAGCCAACACATCAACCGCTTGACCGACTCCTTATCATCTTATGAGAAGCAAAATACGGAGTTGAGCGAACACTTATCCGAACTGACGGAAAAGCTATCAATGAGTTCTGCTTCCTTTACTAAAAGTACGCATAAGCAAAACCAAGCGATCACAGACATCATCCAAAAAACCCAAGAAACAGCAAAAGGCAACAAAGCAATCAACCAAGCAATGCAAAAACAAAATTTAAGTGTGGGATCCTTACAGGAGAAAATCTCTACACTCTCTACTACTTTCAACCAGTTGTCACAAGAAATAGAAAATATCCTTACAGAGAATAGCGAATTGTTTAGCATAGCAACATCGGGTAGCCAAACCTTAGGGAGTATGAAGGAAAATATGAACTTCGTAAGCCAGAACTCTCGCCAAATGACAAAGATCATTGCTATCATCACATCGATCTCGAAAAACATCAACCTACTCTCGTTAAACGCAAGTATCGAAGCGGCACGGGCAGGAGATGCAGGAGAGGGTTTTGCCGTCGTTGCAGAAGAAGTGTCTAAGTTAGCTTCGCAAACTTCCAAAAGCAGTAATGAGATCAATACAATTATATCAGACAACAAGAATGCAATTACCAATGCTGTGAGCATATTGGAAGCAGTTATACGCTCTATGGACTCGATGCAAAATACTTTGGAATCGATTCGCTCAGAAATTGACTCGATTTCCAGTGGGTTGCAGACGCAAAAGACAACCAACGAATCCTTTGTACAAGAAATAGCCAAGTTGCGAACACAGTCACAAGAGGTATCGCAAAAGCTACAGCAACAAAATATAGCCTTACAGGAAATTGATGCGTCTATCCAAATCACCCAGAAGGCAAGTGACACAAATGAAAACTCAGCCAACCAGCTAGCCTCCGATGCGCAAGCAGTAGATAGATTGGCACGACAACTGACAAAAAGCAATACTTAAGTATTTTTACATTTCTATTACACCTGGTAAGATTTTCTTGACGCAAAGGAGACAAATTTATTAGCGTAAAGTCGTATTTGAAAAAAACACGATGAATGCTAATCGAAAATTCACAAGAATTGCGTCAATCATCCAATTGGGAATCCAGGAAGATGATGAAATCAGCGTAAAAATTAACAAACAGCTGCTAAATGCAGTATCGCTACTCATTTCGATTGCTGGCTTATTGTGGAGTGGAATGTACGGCTTCTTAAAGCTGTACATTGCTGCTATATTCCCCCTTAGTTACTCTATTACAATCTTTTTTGCAATCCTCTGGCACCGCAAAACTAAAAATTATGCTTGGTTTGTAAGAATCCAACTCATTGCTATTCTTGTGCTACCTTTTTGTGTACAGTGGTCGTTAGGAGGATTTATCAACTCGGGTGCTGTTATGGTGTGGGCGGTTCTATGCCCCTTTGGTTCACTCATCTTCCAAAAGCCAGAAACTGCCTTTAAATGGTTGTGTGCTTATCTGTCTCTATGCATTCTTTCCATCTTCCAAAGCTATGTGTATATCCCACCACCTACTTCCGAGAAGATACAACTATTCTTCTTTGGTATGAACATTGCTGCTGTATCTATTATGTCTTTCTTTATCCTTTCTTACTTTGTCAAAGTTTCCAGGGCTGAATTTACTCTGCTACAAAAACAATCTGAAGAAATCCAAAGCAAAGAAGCCTTGGCGAATTCCTATGCACGCTTTGTTCCGGCAGAATTTTTACGCTTTTTGAATAAAACCTCTATTACAGAATTGGTTCACGGAGACTATAAAAATGATGTAATGACAGTTTTTTTTTCTGACATACGAAACTTCACAACAATTTCCGAGAGAAGATCACCCAAAGAAACACTAGGCTTTTTAAATTCTTATTTCAGTGTAGCAGAGCCTATCATAAATAGAAACTCAGGTTTGGTTGATAAATTTATTGGCGATGCAATTATGGGAGTCTTTCCCCAGTCTCCTATTGACTCTCTATTAGCATCGATTGAACTTATCAAAAGTATCAAAGAATTGAACCTAAACGATGCCAATTATACGAGAGACAAACTTGAAATTGGTATTGGCATCCATACCGGAAGAGTAGTTTTTGGTACAATTGGCTCTGAAAAAAGAATGGATACTACAGTCATTGGTGATACGGTGAATCTAGCATCTAGATTAGAAGCACTGACGAAGGTATACCACGTGCCTATCCTCTTGTCAGAAGATTCCTATGACTTGATCACACACAACTTTCGTGAGAACATAAGGAATATAGGTGTCGTCAATGTACGGGGTAGGGAGAAGCCTGTAAAAATTTATGAGGCATTTGGTGCAAATAGCCCAGGTGTAATTGAAAAGAAAAATCTATCCTTGCAGCTATTCCAAGAATCGCTAGCTCTCTATGAAAGGAAACAGTACGATAGGGCCAAAAGGGGCTTCATAGAGTGCCAAAAAGAATGCCCAGAAGATCCTGTTCCAGTTGTCTATATAGATGCTTGCGAAAAATTGAAAAAAGAAGCCTTAGCAAACCCTACGTACAACGAAGAAAATACTCGGCAAAGTATACTGTTAGTAGATGACAACATAGCTATTATTAAGTTTATTGAACGCTTCTTGCATAAGAACAACTTTATCGTACACCACGCTTTGAATGGCAAAAATGCCCTGGAAGTCTACACACGCATTTTTCCTGATACCATAATTACCGACCTGTACATGCCAGGTATAGATGGTTTCCAAGTAGCTGAAAAAATTACAGATATAGCTAAATACAAAGAGAGCAAACCTAAATTTATCTTCATGACAAGCGAAAACTCACCAGAGATTGTTGGTCGTATCAAAAGCCTAGGCTACCAGTACATTGAAAAACCAGTCGACTTTGGCAAATTGTTAAAAATCCTTACCAGCTAAACCGAACTAACTCGTAAAATGAAAGGGGAGTTCCTCTTTGATGAAGTAGCGAAAGATAGGAGTCGTTTCTTGCAATTTCTTTACCTCCACTGAATCAATCACCAAAATTTGGCTTGCCGTATCTGCAAGGTAGCTAATTTTCTCGTCTGCTAGTAAGATATTTACATTTTTTGTTACAGGAAGCTGCTCAGAATCCTCATAAAACCTGAAATCATCTGTAATCGGAAAAACAAGACTCCCTGTTTCACAAATATCTAAAAGGCTTTGGGGAGCTGCTGACTCTTCTACAGAGGCAAGTCTCGCCTTCCCAGCAAGCACACGAATCACTTGCTGTGATAAGAAATACAAGCACTTGAACTTTTGCAAGAAGTTGCGATGTTTCCAAAGACGGGTCAACTTATCTTTATAACCTAAGCTAGTGATAAAATTGCGGAAGGCATCTTCACTAAAAGTCGCGACGACCACAGGACTTAGAGCAACTACAGATGCATTGCGCAAGCCATCACCTTGGAAAGAAGCCATCTCCCCAATCAACTCTCCAGCCTCCACTTCTGCCAGTAGTCTATTTTCTTCACCATCGTGGTATATAACCTTTGCATAGCCAGTAAGAACAATGTACACTTCTCCTCTGCTGATTGCACCTTGGCGGATGATGATATCATCGGAATTGAAAGTTCTAATTTCAAGATCACCCAACAGATTCGAAATCCAGTTTGGAGACATGTCGGGAAAATACCCAAGTACAAATTCAATGGTTTTGGTCAGCCAATAATCTGTTTGCCCTGAAATGATGGTAAAGCGTTTCCCAGAGGAAGCAACACTGAACTGGGCGCGAAACCTTTCTGGCAGCTTATCCAAGTGCAAAAAAACTACCTTATCCGCTTTAGACTCTTCCGCATCCGTAGGGGAGCCATGTATAAGCCCCTCTCCTCCATCTGCTAGCAGAAGACTCCAGTTTTTGCGGTAGAGGTTTGTCAAAAACAAATGCCTTTGCTGTGAGATAACATTTTTCTTTAACATATTTTCAATATCATTTCACGACTGTGTATCGCCAGTGAATAGAACCGAATAATTTTTACCCATATGCATCACTTCAAACCTTGCCCCAATGGTAGGAATGGAATGGATCGACCAATGTGGGGTAATTTTAACACCATAGTAATTGGTAGTTTCTCCTGGTTTGAGAGGAACAAAAATAAAATAATCTTCGATTTCCTCCAACGATCTATCCATGACATAGGACAATTTCTTCAGCATCATTCGATAGATGATATGCGTCGTCAAAATCTTTATCTTGCGGTTGTATTTCAATAGGGATAGTAAATTACAATGGTCATCATGGATATGTGACAAAAACAAACTAAATACCTGGTTGCGACCAATTCCTCTTGCCTTCAAATGATAGTTCAGATAGGGAATTGCATCGATAAGTGTATAGTTGCCATTGTGAGAAAGGGCAAGCCCACTAGACGCATTGGTAGCACTAAAACCCGTCGAACCTCCTAGAACTTCAATCCCGTATTTGACCAGGTGTGAGGGGATCAAATCATAATTGATAGGATACGGAGGTTTTTGTTCTTCTGTAACATCCATACAAATAGAAATGGACTCGGTATCGTGGGAAATACGAAAGTTATTAGGACTGATCCGCTCAATTTGTAAGCCTTCCATTTGTACAGCTTCGTCCTCTATTACAACTCCCAAAACCAGATCATCAATGGTCAAGAAAGTACCATCTGAATTCTTGAGGTGAAACCAGCTCGTTTCATTGTGCAAACGTTCCGCATCGGATTGCTCCATTCCCTCCTCTAACAACTCTTCCAGGTCCAAACCGGTCAGACAGAGTTTTAAAAGTTTCTTGGCAGATTCTACTCGGATAGAATTTCCTAATAAGACTAGTTTTTTAGTCTTATCTTTATTAGGATTCATGAAAAGGTTATGGTACAAGGGAAATTCAACAGCAATTTGTGATTCCCCACGAGCAAGCGGAACATCCGGCAGCAGTATCACATCTGGTGGAGATAAATTCTTTTGCATCAGCACTTTGATAATTTCCGGGGGACAGCCAGCGAGAATTGAGAAGTTTCCTTCTTTTATGTAATGAACTCCAGGAAAAATATGATTTACTTCCATTTATACTCCCATGCAAGTAGCTACTGTAGCAACACCTATCCGATCACAGACCCTCAACAATCTACGCGTCGCGCGCATACCACACGAAATCCCAAATGAGGACCTGGCGACTGGCTGAGTATTATGATGATGCAAGTGCGTCGCATCCGTCATACAGTTTCACTGATTAAGTGGATA
>JBCCIA010000220.1:0-9851 GCA_039028475.1 Spirochaetota bacterium
AATCGAAAAAGCGCTAGAATATAGAAAGAACCAACTTCTACAGAAACGCATGCAAATAGAAGCCAGTCGGGAAATACAAGCAAAGATCCAATGGAATACTTTCAAAGAAAATAAGTTAGACGGCAAACGCCAATTTAACGAAGAACTACTACATGCGCTAAGAACAAATTTATTGCAAGGAGCCGGAATCAGTACTTCTATTTCTTTGATAGAGTTATTGAAAGACTTACAAAAAGAGAATGAAGCCGATATGCTTATAAAAAAAGACTTATTAGATCTACTTATTTCTAATAATGAAGTTTGTAAAAACCAGTTAAACTCCTTAACCAATTCTTTTTCTATTATTTCTAAAACGGCAATAGCACTAGTTCCTGTCTCTCCAGTAAAAATTTATGAGTGGATCCATGAAATTACTACAAGGTTAGCTGCGCCTGTTTTAGAGAAAATGGATTCTACTTTTTCCATTGGTCAAATACAAAAACATCATACCCTTGCAATCCATGAAGAGTCATTCAAATTGCTTCTGGAAGAACTACTTATAAATGCAAGTAAGTACACCATGAAACAGGAAACGATTGCATTTTATTCATACATCCAGGACTCTTATATGATCTTTTCCGTGAAAAATGCCATAGAAAGAGAAAATTTAGGAGTACCTGAAAAGTATGAAAAATTGGTTTTAGAACCTTTTTTCCGTTTAACTAAGATTTCAGAAGATATGTTTTACAGTTATAAGGAAAAGTTTTTGATTGGACTTGGACTAACTGTTGTAAACCATATTGTTAAACTACACAATGGTTTATTTTGGATCAAAAATGGTTTAGATCATACCAATGCAAATACTAGGCATTGTGTTTTTGCTGAAGTAGCCATACCAATCCCAAATCAGGATCTTTTATGACACATATCTTAATAATTGAAGATGATAGAAACATTATAGATAGTATTGAAGAGATACTAGTAGAAAATCAATTTACTGTGACAAAAGCGATGGATGGCTTAGATGGCATCGAAAAAATACAGCAAAAAAAGCCTGATTTGATACTCTGTGATATTCTAATGCCGAAGATGGATGGCTATGAAGTCATCAAAGAAATTCGCAAAGATGAGGAATTGCAATCCATCCCCTTTATCTTTCTTTCTTCCAAAGCAGAGGAAATAGACAAACGATATGGTATGAATCTTACTGTCGATGACTATTTAACCAAACCTTTTCGAGAACAGGACTTGCTGGCGAGTATTGGTGCAAGGTTACAACGAAAAGATCAATACAGCAGTGATGTACAGAAGAAAATTACAGAAGCGAAGAGTGAGCTGAACGAAATCAATGTACAGAGAAACTTCCTACAATCTGTATTAGAAATATCTCCCGATGGAATTTATATCTATGATATTAGCCTTGAGAAAATCATTTTTTACAACCCACCTTTCTTTCAAATAATAGAAAGCCTATTTCCCAACCAATCCGTAGAAATCAGCAACGATTTAAAGAATTTAGATCCAATACTTAGCCTTACAGAAGCGACACACACTAAAAAGGATTTATTTCACAAAGAGCTAAAGCTCACATTGAATGAAAAACAAAATTTGTGGCTCTCTAGTAAAATCAAACCTTTCAAAAAAGATCCAGAGGGCAATCCATTACAATTTCTTGGTATCGTGCAAGATATTACAGAAAAAAAAGAAAAAGAAAAGATCATAGAAGAGTTTTATAATAATATTTCCCAACAGCTGGAACTAGCACAGATTACTCAGTCCTATTTAGTAGCAGATACGTTTCCTAAAATTTCAGGCTACTCCTTTCATTACTACTATGAGGCTATAGATGACATTGGCGGAGACTTTTTAGATTTTAAAGAATCGCATGAGGGCATTCTAGATATCATACTCGGTGATGTATCAGGTCATGGAATTTCCTCAGCTCTTGTAGCGACAATGGCAAACCTAATTTTCAAAATGTCTGATTCTTCAAAATTTTATTTGACAAGTATGTTTTCTCACCTACACAGCTCGTTAAAGTTTTTATCAGACGTTCATTACATCACTTCAGCATTTTTAAGGCTTGATACGCAAGAAAATATTCTCTATTATTCAAATGCTGGACACCCACCTGTTATAGTAATATCAGATGGCAAAGTAAGCAAGCTAACGAGTAAGAGTCATATGCTTATGCTAATCCCAGAACCTTCTTTCCACCAAACCCAAATAAAACTCCAAAAAGGTGATAAGATTATACTATTTACGGATGGTTTGTATGAAATTAGACCCAAAGGAGGTGAGAAAATTCTATTAGGTTTAAATCGTTTTATCGATTGGATCTCCGACCTAAAAGACGAACCAGGAGAATCTTTAGTGGCCAAACTACTGCAAAAAATCTCAGACTACACCGGTGGCGAAGTGAACGACGATATGACAATCTTATGCATTGAGAAAGAATAGACAGGTTTTAAGACACGCTGTAAAGAAAACTTTTTATAACTTGACAAACTCTTTTTTGTCCGCGCCAATAGGCAAAGTATGACATTTTCCAATAATGCATTTTATTTTAATAAAAGAAAAGTAGTCGATTTTGATGCAAGCCTTGGCATTGCAGATAGCAAGTTTGCCTACCGTTTCCGTACAGATTATGATGGTTCAGAAGATGAGGTCTGCAATGCTTTAAAAAAGTTTTTAGCGGATGCCAAACTAAATGAAATAGACTCTTTTGTGATAGGTATGTGGGGTCCTGAATCTGATGAAAGCCCAACACCAATTATTGAATTACTAGTCGAAAACAAAGCAAAACTACAGCATATCAAGGGCATATTCTTCGGCGATATTACCTTCGAAGAAAACGAAGTATCCTGGATCATGAATGACAATTATGGCCCCTTGCTCAGTGCTCTGCCAAATCTAGAGTTTTTTCAGGTCAGAGGTGGGAATGGCCTATCCTTAGGTACAATTGATCATAAAAGTTTGAAAAAACTTGTCATACAAACCGGTGGTATGCCTGGAAACATTTTTGAAGAGATTGCAAACGCTAATTTGCCAGCTTTAGAGCATCTGGAACTTTGGCTAGGAACAGAATACTACGGGTTTGAGTCTACAGCTGAAGAGGTTGTAAAATCCTATCGAGGCAAACAAGAGAACCACCTTCCTTCTTTAAAATATTTAGGTCTAAGAAATAGCGACATTGCCGATGAAATAGCAGCTTTATTGCAGGGAGATCCCATCCTCGATCGTATCCAAGAACTAAACCTATCGAGAGGCACAATTAGCGATAAAGGAGCTGAAGCTTTGGTAAACAACCCTGCCATTCAAAAACTCAAAAAACTCGACTTGCATTACAACTTTATTTCAGATGATTGGGCAAAAAAGCTACAAGGTCTAGGGATCAAAATAGATCTAAAGGATAGGAATCCTGATGCAGATGAAGACGATAGGTATGTGTCTGTTTCAGAGTAATGCTTTCTTACCCTATTTTCTCCACGCTATTGCTTAAGCCATAGTTTTATATCATGCAATTTGCAATCATCGGGAATCCAGAGAATCGAAGAACCCAATATTTTATAGATGCGGTAAGATCACAAGGCTTAAAAAGCCCCTTTGTCATTTCCTGGAAAGAAGTTTTACAGAGCTTCTCTTCTGTTGGTCCAACCCTGGCTAAAACAAATTTTCTGAAAATCGACTCACCTGGCGAAAACTTCCAGGTTGATAAGAGATTTTTACGGCTCGGTGCTAAAAATACAAAGTATGCAAGGTCGAGTAGAATTTCTCAGGAAAAAATAAATGAAATGGTTTTTGATAAGGGTAGAGTTGGGTTTTTATACCAACGGCACCTAGGCTTCCAGGCTTGTCTCCAACGATTGGAACAAGAAACTAAAAAATATCCAAAGCTACGACTCTTTAACAGTATTAAGAGTATCTTACTGATGTTTGACAAAATAGCCTGTCACCAGTATTTCCAGAACAAGAATTTACCGGTTCCTCCAGCCCTATACGGTATAAACAGCTACGATGATTTACAAACAAACATGCGGCAAAAATCTTGGAAGAGAGTTTTTATCAAACCTTGCTACAATTCTTCTGCATCGGGTGTCATCGCTTATCGGATTCACAAATACAAAGAACAGGCCATCACTTCTGCAGAATTAGTTCGCCAGGGAAATAGCTTGCGTGTGTACAACTCTTTGAAGGTAAGAACCTATGAGTCTAAGCAGGATATAAAGGATCTCATTGATTTTTTTGCTAAGGAAGGAGTTCTAATTGAAAAATGGCAGACAAAAGCAACAACAGAAAAAGGAGCCTTTGATATCAGAGTTGTCGTAACTGGGGGAGAAGCAAAGCATATCGTCGTTCGCCAGGGCCAATCTCCTATGACCAACTTGCACCTAGGAAACCAAAGAGCTGATACGGCAAGGATAAAAGACTTTTTAGGGAAGAAGATTTGGGCCGATCTTTTGCAATTGGCAGAACATGCTGTCTCCACCCTTCCCGGAGTTTTGTATGTGGGAATGGACATTATGATAAACAGCAGGCTAAAACAATGCTATATTTTAGAAGCAAATGCTTTTGGCGACTTATTGCCAAATGTTTTGTCTAATGGTATGGATACCTATTCCACCCAAATCCACCACCTACTGTCAAAGCAATAGTATGAATTACAATATGAATGAAATCGTAGGCAAGAGCGATATTGTTTTCCTCACTCTCGATACACTCCGCTATGACGTAGCACAAAATTTATGGAACCAGCAAAAACTACCAAATTTTTCTAAATGGCTTTCTAAGCAAGGGTGGGAAAAACGTCACACTCCAGGCAACTTTACATATGCCGCACACCAGGCTTTTTTTGCCGGTTTTTTACCTACTCCAATAGCGTACCATAAACAAGCCCGCTTATTTGCTGCAAAGTTTGCTGGTAGTGAGACTACATTAAAGAATACCTATGTTTTTACAGAAGAGAATATTGTTGCTGGGCTACATGCATCTGGCTACAAAACGATTTGTATCGGTGGTGTGGGCTTTTTCAATAAACAAACAGCCTTAAGTAGCGTTTTTCCAGCTATGTTTGAAGAAAGCTACTGGGAAGAGTCTTATGGAGTAACGAGTAAAAATTCTAGTGAAGTACAATTTAAAAAAGCTACCGAGTTGCTGCAAAGCTACACAGATAGGGTATTTCTTTTTATAAATATTTCAGCTCTACACCAACCAAATTATTTCTATCTACCGGGAGGAAATAACACAGATGATCTGCAATCACATGCTGCTGCTTTGCAATATGTCGATAGCCAATTGCCAATTCTAATGCAAGCACTAGCCGCGAGAAAGCAAACCTTTGTGATCTGTTGTTCAGACCATGGAACCACATACGGTGAAGATGGTTTTACCGGACATCGTATCGGACATGAGAAAGTATGGGATGTTCCTTACCTAGAAATACTATTATAAATGAGTCTCCAAAGTAGCATTAAAAATAATTATTTCCAAAGCTACGCTTACTCGTACCCACATAAATCTGCCTATCGGCTATTGGAAAAACCTAGAAATCTGCAAGACGTTTGGAATGAGGAGAGCAAAAAAAATCTTTTTCTCTACCTACACATTCCCTTCTGTGAAACCCGCTGTGGATTTTGCAATCTCTTTACCTTGGCAAATCCAAATACAAAATTACAGGAATCTTTTTTAGACACACTTACACGACAAGTCACTTCTGTACAAGAATCACTAGGAAAAGCTTCTTTTGCAGAAATGGCGATTGGGGGAGGCACACCAACATTTCTGACTACAAAGGAAATACAAGGTATCTTTTCTCTTCTCAAGGGCAGTATGCAAGTAAATCTTACAAAAATGTACTCCTCTATAGAAGCCTCTCCGGCAACTCTTTCAGAGGAAAAACTAGCACTCCTAAAAGAACAGGGAATTACCAGGGTCAGTATTGGTGTCCAGAGTTTTTTAGCAGCAGAAACAAAAGCCTTGGGTCGTCCACAAAATTTACAAGTTGTCCATCAGGCATTGGAGCAAATTAAAAATTCAGGTATCCCCGAACTGAATATTGACCTTATCTATGGCATGGATGCACAAACTAAAGAGAGTTGGCTCTACTCCTTGCAACAATGCCTTAACTACCTACCAGAAGAAGTTTTTCTCTACCCTCTGTACGTGCGTCCCTTGACAGGACTCGGCCTTAGAGCAAAAGATTGGAACGACCATCGTTTGCATTTGTACCGCCAGGGAAGAGATTTCCTGTTACAGAATGGTTATGAACAAATAAGCATGCGACTTTTTCGGAGAAACAATGCTCCTATACCAGTCACATCTGCATACAATCGCTGTGAAGATGGGATGCTAGGTCTTGGTGTTGGTGCCCGCTCGTATACACAATCCTTCCATTACAGTTCTGAATATGCCGTTAGTCGAAAGGGAAGTAAAGGGGTAATCCAAGACTATGTTGAAAACAACAGTTTGGATTTTGCAAAGGTATACTACGGTGTGGATTTATCCACTGACGAACAGCGTAGGAGGTATGTGATAAAATCTTTGTTGGAAGGCCGCTTTCTGGACTTAGATGCATACGAAACCTTCTTTGGCAGCAAGGTTTTTGCAGACCTACCACAACTCTATGAATTATACGATATGCAACTCCTTATAGAGAATAACAATATTCTTAGATTGAACCAAAAAGGCTTAGAACTTTCTGATGTGATCGGACCCTGGTTGTACTCGCCCCAGATCAAAGATTTGATGGAAAAATTTGCTTTAGTATGAGATGGAATATCCTCTACCGTGGTCCTCTTTCTAGCTGCAACTATAGTTGCAGCTATTGTCCTTTTGCCAAAACCAAAAACACTAGAAAAGAATTGAAAGATGATGCAGCCAAATTAAATCGATTTGTCGATTGGGTAAGCAATAGACAAGAAGAGATTGGTATTCTATTTACCCCCTGGGGAGAAGGCTTAGTTCACAAGTATTACCAGAAAGCAATGACAGAATTGAGTCATTTGTCTAATGTGTATAAAGTAGCTATACAAACAAATCTCTCCTGCTCCACCAAATGGATGGAGATGGTCAACCGAGAATCTTTTGCACTGTGGACAACGTTCCATCCAACACAAATTAGTTTGGAGCGGTTTAGCAAAAAGTGCAAAGAACTAGATCATATGGGGGTTCGCTACAGCGTTGGTTTTGTCGCCTTAAAAGAAGAGCTCGGCATATTGGAGGAACTTAGAACAAAAATTTCTCCTAGCGTATATGTCTGGGCCAATGCTTTTAAAAGAATCAAAAATTACTATTCGCCACAAGATATACAGCGCATAGAAAAAGTCGACCCACTCTTCTCTTACAATACAGTATACCACACTTCATCAGGCAAACCTTGCCAAGCAGGATACAGCAGCTTTTCTGTAGATGGGGATGGAAATATGCGTAGATGCCATTTCATACCCGAAAGTATCGGCAATATATATTCAAATGACCTTACGCAGGCTTTACAACCGCGTTTGTGCAGCAATGCATCTTGTGGGTGCCACATTGGTTATGTTCACTTGGAAAAACTAAACCTCTACAGAATATACGGCGATGGAATATTAGAACGGATCCCGGAATAGAAAAGCTAATGCTACTTTAAATTGTATGAATATCTGCATAAAAAATTTTCCCTTGCTTGCTTTTTTATTTGGAAAAGAATTGTCCCTATGCCAGCGATATTTGAATGCAAGTCTTTATTCTTCTGTCCCCCTGAAAAACTCTTCCAATTTCATGAGGAAAAAATTGGTTTCGAGACCTTAGTAGGTGCTGATAAAAATGTGCAGGTGGTTTCGGCTCCTACTTCTCTTGCTGTAGGACAAACCGCACACTTACAGGTGAGCATTCTACCATTTGTCAAGGTGGATTGGATCGCTAGACACACCCAGTATGAAAAGAACAAGCTATTCCAAGACGTACAAGATAAGGGGCCTTTTCAAAAGTTTGAACACTCGCATAGATTTGAAGTTCATCCACAGGGTGCTATTTTAACCGACCACATCGAATTTGATTTTTTCCTCTCCTTCATCTCCCGTTATTTCGTTGCCATAAAACTAAAGGCACAGTTCAAAGAACGACACCGTCTCACTGCAAAGGCTCTTGGAGTAAATTTTGAGCTTCAGTCTTGTGGTCTAGTAACAAACCGGCAAACTTCTAAGTAACTACTATGTCAAAATTATTAAAAGCCTTCGACTCTTACCATAAACTTAACCATGATACATATTTCACTTTGCTCTATGATACTTTACCTTCTACACTGCAATTTAATACACCTCTAGCAGAAAATCATGAAAGTATAAAGCAAGTGCTTGCTTTACTGGAATTGTCCAAAAATAACTTTGTTTTGCAAATGAAAAAATGGAACACCGAAAATACCAAAAATGCAGATTTTAGCAAAGATTATCCTTATCAATTTCTTTTTAAAAGTACCAAACAGAAATGCGTCATTGCAATTTTTTTAGGAGAAAACTCGCTGGAGATTACCTACCTTTACGATTGCAAGGATCAGAAGTTAGAGAGCTGGGTTATATCTATGAACCATAAACTAAGAACAGAGTTTGGGCTTGCCAGAACTCCTAGCTTTCAAGTTCTAAGCAAATGTTATAACATCTTTACTACAGAAAATGTTCGAACAGAACACACCAGAATTGATTTACAACAAAATTACAATGATGATTTTAGCAGTATCCACCAAATTATAACAAATGCATTTACAACAAAAAAATCTGGTCTTATTCTTCTCTATGGAAAACCAGGGACAGGGAAAACAACATATATCAAAAGTTTGATTTCCCAATATGGCAACTTAAATTTTATTTTTGTGCAAAATGAGTTCGTAAACAACTTACTCGACCCCGATTTTATTTCTTTTCTTTTGACACAAAAAAATTCCGTACTTGTTATCGAAGATGCAGAAAAAGTCCTTACGTCTCGAGAAAATGACAGGGAAGAGTCAGTTGTCTCTACCATACTACAACTGACAGACGGATTATTCAGTGACTATTTGAATATCAAAATTATCTGCACATTCAATACCAATTTGTCTAAAATTGATAACGCCCTACTCCGCAAAGGCAGGATCATTGCCAAATACGAGTTTACCCCACTATCAATAGAAAAAACTAACCTACTCCTACATTCTATAGGAGAATCCGCACAAGACAAAGAGATGACCATAGCAAGTATTTACAACTGTACCAAAGAAGATTATAGGGATGCTGAATCTTCCAAGATAGGTTTTTAAGCATAAACATTCTTTCCACGCAAAACCTTATACAATTCCATTGTATTCTATTTTTCTCTTCCTTACAAGTACTTGGAAGATCATTACATGTGATGCAAGCAAAAGTGGAGCATATGCGGAGAAAACAAAGAACATTACTTCTATATGCTCCGCAATTTGAAAAATTGCTGCTTGGTAACCTGCATATACAATGTCTAGAAGGCCCCAAATATTGAAAATCCACACAAAAACTCTGGCTTTGGGAACCTCTTTACCTAATAAAATGTAAGCAATGATCGCCAAAATCGCGGCAATGTAATCTCCCCAAACCGTAGGGTCAATAAACTGTGCCGGCAACTCGGAGCTGACTACACCGGGAAAATACATACTCAAACCCACAAAACGAAATGCATGCAGTAAAAGCAAACCTTGTAGAATCTTATTCTGCTTTCCCTTACCTTGGGGAATAATATAATCCTTAATAATTAATATTGCAGCACAAGTACTGACCAATATGGCTAGAAACAAATAGTGTTTTGGTATCATAAACTTTACAATTACGAACGAACGTTCGTAATTGTAAAGTTTTTTTTCCTATTCTGTATTCAAAAATAGATTAAAGTTG